>JBCBLJ010000453.1:0-6769 GCA_038520195.1 Planctomycetota bacterium | reverse complement strand
CTTCGTCGTTACAATCAATGATCGGCAGTGGGATTACGGTGGTCGAGGCATTGCGGACGGTCGAAAAGCTTCACTACAACCGATTTCTGGCAAGCCGAGTGGCAGCGGCACGGGAAGCCGTGATTGCGGGTGACGCCCTTGCTCCTTCGCTCGCGAGAAGGCACACGTTCACGCCAATGTTGGCAAGCATGGTTGCTGTCGCGGAAGATTCCGGCCAAATGGAGGAGGTGTTGCAGCGAGTCGTGGATTATCACGATGAGCAATTGCAGATGGCCATCAAACGCTTGAGCGCATTGGTCGAACCTCTCGTCGTTATCTTTGTCGGTGGGATCGTCGGATTTGTCTACATGTCTTTTTTCCTTGCCTTGTTCGCCACTTCCGGGGGCGTCTGAGCACGCATGACTTGGTTTGAACACCAATGGAAACAACTCCGGTTCAACCGTCTGAATTTTGAACGCAACTATGTGGTCGATCAGGTCCTTTCGGAGAAGCCTCGAAGCCGAGTCATGCTGACTCGTCGTCACGGCGGAAGTCGGCGGACGATCATGAAGTTGTGCGATCCGGCGGCCGCCAACCCCTTGGAGGTTCAGTGCCTGCGGTCGGTCCGGCATCCAGGCGTCGCATGCTACCTCGGCCATGGCTTTACTCGACGTCGTGAATACTGGATCGAGACGGAATACGTCGATGGTGTTCCGCTTTCTTCGTGGCTCGATGAACGTTCGGGGGTGACCAAGCAGGCGGACGCCGATCGAGGCCGGATTTTCCTGCAGCTCTTGGCGACCGTCCAATACTTGCACTGCTGCGGCTGGATTCACGGTGATCTTTCACCCCAGAATGTCTTGGTCTGTCCGACGAGTTGCAGGGTTGTGTTGGTCGATTTCGAACATGCCTCGGTGATCGGTTCGGCGTCAACAAACATGCGCCGCAAGCACTCCCTCGATTTCGCTTCCCCACGCGAAATCATCGGTGGAAAAACGACCGAATCGTGTGAGCAGTTTGCGCTTGGCAAGCTAGGGACGCTCGTGTTTGGACACTACAACGGCGAGGGGCGTGAGCGTTTTCAGGCGATTCTGGCGCGGGCTACATCGCATCGACCGGAGGACCGCTACCCCGATCTCCGGGCGCTTGTGCGAGATGTTGAATCGGCAATGAAACAGGTCTCTCACGACGTCATTCGTTGACGCGTTCGACGTCGATCGTAATGCGCAAACGAGCGGTCCGCCAGCCACTCGTCGTTTACTTCCGGGAGCGGTTCGATCGACTCTTGGGCGCCAAGACGGGATAGTACCGGTAGGCCTCATAGCCGGATGTCGAATCCTTGAACAGACGTTTGTCCGGTGTCCACCTGAGATCGCCGTCCAGGTCAATGGCCTTGGCTTGTCCGATGGCACCGATCAGTGTGTCGCCGCTGGGTAGACGCTGAGCCGTCAGTATCCCGCTGTCGTTTTGGTAGGACCAAATCGTCTCGCCGGTCGCGTCGCGCTCCTCGAGCAGACGGTCTTTGCGATCGACGGTGACGCGGACGAGCGAGTTGCCGCTCGGCAGCCTTTGGAGAAAGTTGATGTTTGGGTCGTAGGGAATTCTGCGAGTGACCTGCCCTCGGGCGTTGATCTCGACGGAGGTATCCGGCCTGGTTTTGAAGGTTTCATTACTTGTTCCAAACGCGATTCGCAAGTTCCCGTTCGGCAGCGGCTCGACGCCGAGCGGTACCCTTTTTTGACCCTTCCAAACGAACTCTGTCGCCCAAAGTCTGCTGCCGTTGCGGTCATACCGTTGGACGAATTCGTCGGTCCAGACGAGAAATCTGTCCGGTAGAAGCGTTGCGCCCAGAAGCGAGGAGGGAATCGACCACTGCTTGAGGGGAGGCCCGTCGCCAGCGGCGTAAACGATCAGCCCTCGCAGAGTCCCAAAATCGTCTTTCGTTTTGCCAGTCTCGACCGGAATGTGTTCGACGACGCGTTCGCCCGTCGGCAGACCCCAGACCTCATGCGGCAATTCGAGTTCCACTTCCCACGTTTTATTCCCCGCGACGTCGTACTCAACGACGTCATCCTGTTGGATGATCAACGTGCGACTGCGGGGGACAAGCACCTCGTCGATGACGTGTAACAAGCCATTGGACGACTGCATGTCCGTGGCAATCACCTGGGCCTTGTTGGCGGAGAGTCGGCCCTCTTCGAATGCAAAATAGACCGGCTCATCAGCCAGTGTGACAATCGCATCGGCCTTCGAAAGCTCGCGCGAGGGAATGCGACCTGGGATCAGATGGTATCTCAGTATTCTGGTGAGCGTCTGTTTGTTCTCAGGCTCGAAGAGACCCTCTAAAGTCGGCGCGGGGAGCTTTGCGAAGGCGTCATCGGTCGGAACAAGGATCGTGTAAGGGCCTGGCCCTGAAAGGGCATCGGTCAAACCCGACGCTTCGACCGCGGCAATCCACGTCGCGAAGTTCTCGCCCCTCGTTGCCGTTTCGAGAAGACTCTTCCCTTGTGACTTGGCCGAGTCTTTCGGCCCACGGAGCCTTCGTAACGCGACGATTTTTGCGATCGCCGCTCGCTCCCGTTTGATGGCTTCCCCAAGGAGCGAATCGACGGAGTCTTCTGCCGCGGCAAGGGCACGCTCTGTGAATGCTTCGCCGATGGATTCGGTGTCTTGCCACTCGAGAGCCAGCCGAGCGACCAGCCATAGGGCGATATCGTTCGGGCTGGGTTCTGTTGCGGAGATGTGTTCGTTCAGTTTCTGCGAACGTTTTCGAGCGGCCTCGAAGTCACCTTGTAGAAATGCGAACACCGTCGCAACGATTCCCGCTTCGACG
Source organism: Planctomycetota bacterium (assembly GCA_038520195.1). Lineage (GTDB taxonomy): Bacteria > Planctomycetota > Planctomycetia > Pirellulales > Pirellulaceae > Stieleria. The sequence goes on along the minus strand of JBCBLJ010000453.1, from coordinate 3,957 downwards.
TTTTCAGGATGCGTCGTGAACTCTTTTGCGAGCAGTTGGTCGATCCCCACTTTCGCGACTGCCGCTTCGTCCCCATTCGATTTCGCCGCAAGTTCCAGGATGTCGACCACCGGACTGAACAACGTTGATCTGCCGTTCTCGCCGCGGACCGACAACATCAGGTCGATACGCGTTGCATCCTTTGCGATGACCGGATTTGTCAGATCGATGTCGTTGAATGCCCCGGACTTCAAGGAACCGAGCACCGCCTGCGGTGTGATCGCTTCGTCTACTTTCTCGCGGATCGGCCCGAAGTAGTTGTTGGCGGCGAGCCTGGGCGTTCTTGATCGCCTCCAACTGGCTTCGCTGCTGTAGGAATTGCCAAAACTGGCATCGATTCTCGCGAGCGAAAGCTTCGCATCGACCGGATACCCCAGTTCCGTCAGCATCTCGCTCATGCTCAGGTAGCTGAAAAGATTCCTTTCCTTGCGATGACACGCCATGCAGTCTTCGGTGACTTGATCTTCAGTCCGTACTTTCGGGTAGGGATTCTTGGGACCGACGTCGGAACGATCAAACAGAACGGATCCCCAGGAACAGGTGACATACGTGTTTTGACTGCCACCGGCGCCGATGCCTTCGGGTACGGTGAGTCGAAGGAGCAATCGACGCGCTTCTTCTCTGCGGCCAGCTTTTGCGTAGAGGCCGGCAAGGTTCTGTATCGGCGAGAGGTTCAATGAGTAATCCAACTCGCGCTCACCCCACTCGGCGACGCTCTTTTCATAAAGGCGAATGACAAGCCGATCGAGCTGATCACTTCTTCCTTCCAATGCCTGACCGAAGGTCATGGCTGCGGAGCACGTTATCGGTTGTTCGGTTTCGGTCAGTACGCTTTCGATTAACTCGATGGCCCGATGCTCGTTTCCAAGTTCAGCTTCCAGGAAAGCCCAGACGGCCACACCAGCTTTCCATTTGGGATCCTGCTCGAGCCGTTGTTCTACTTCACGAGCCGTCTTCGCTAGGTAGATCTTTTGTTCCACGGTGTCTTTCAACTGTGGGATCAGCTTTTGAAGCAGGCCACCGTTCCGTCCCTTTGCTTCATAAGTGTTGTTCGCCCGAAACCGGGTCCAGTCCGGATCCGTCGCGGGAAGCTTCTCGTTCTTGTAGGGTTGTTTTCGAATCTCAAGGAGTGGTGCCCCGATTCGAAAGACCGCGTCTTTGGGCGGATTGGCGAGAAGTGGCCATTGATCGTCCGCGCGAGCGTCCCACATTTGATGGAGCAACTCGCGGCCGTCGTGTCGAGTCTCTGGGTCCTCCATCAGGTCTTTCGCGATTCGTTCCAGGGGGTTCCCCGTCAGTGGAGCGAGCAACAGACGGTCCGCGTCGAAGATCTCAACGAAGTCACGCACACGATTCGCTTTTTTGATGGTTCTAAACGATTCGTAATCCAAGAGGCTCGCATCCCCACGAAACGCTTCAAGGTAAGCGTTGGCGGCGTCCGCGACCTCCCCGCGTCTCTCCAAACGCTTCGCTTGGCCGAACGCAATTTTGGCATTGAAAAGGGCTTCGATGGACGGTGAGGCTGATTCGATAGTTGCGAGCGTTTTCCACTCGTCATCAATCGCTTCCTTCCAAAGTGCGTTCTTCCGATCGCCCGCCGCGGCGAGCGCGCGATCGGCCAATCTGCGGCCAATGTCGCGCGTTCGGTCGTTCCGGATCGCCAGGCGGGCAACCAGCCACAAAGCGACGTCACCCCTTTGAACCTCGGTATCACGGATCAAGTCGTTCAATGTCTCTAAACGTTTCTCGGCTGCTGCGAGCTTGTTGCGTACGAAGGCAAACACCGTCGCCGCGATAGCGGCCTCAACGTTCTCGGGATGTCGACGCAACTCTTCGGACAGTAGCTCGTTGATCCTCACGACCGTCTCGTTGTCCTGGTCCGAGCTCGCCGCGAGCTCAAACAACTCGATCACGGGGCTATACAGCGTTGATTTGCCGTTTTCGCCGCGGACAGTCACCATCAGGTCGATCTGGGTAGCCGCTTCTGCAATCACCATTTTCGACAACCCCGAGCCGACGGAAACGCCGGACTCAAGCGCATTCAAGACGGCCTTGGGCGTCATCGCCTTCAGAACCTGACGTCGTACCGGCTGGAACGTTTCCCGACCGGCGGATTCAAGGTCGGGAGCATTGGTATTCGCGGATGCCCAGCCCTCGTCGCTGCCGTACGCATTCGCGAAACTCGCGTCAATGTGTGCCAGCGATAAGAGAGCGTCGACGGGGTACCCAATCTCGCTCAACCTGCTCGACATGACGGTGTAGTTAAAGAGCGATCGCTCTTTTTGGTGACATTCCGTGCAGCGAGCCGTGTTTGTTCGAGGCGGCAGAGAACAGGAACAGTGAACAACTTGATCATCTTCCGGGTCGGCAAGACGGTAGAGCAGTCTTCGCGCATCTTGGCGGCGATCATACTTTGCGTACAAGAGGGCAAGACTCTGGAGCGCCGAAACGCGGAGCGCCAGCGTCGGCTCGCGGTCTTCCGCAAGGCTTCGTTCAAAGAGTCGCACCGCCAATCGATCGATGGCTTTACTCTTGCCTTGCATTGACAATCCGAACATCCAGGCGGACTGACCTGGGAACGGGCTGTCCGTTTCTGCCAGTACCGTCTCCCAGAGCTCCGTTGCCCGTTGATCATGACCGAGCTCGGCCTCAAGGAAACCCAGTACGGCCACGCCCGCTATCCATTGCGGATGCTGTTCGAGTTTCGATTCAACTTCGCGGGCGACCTCGCGAACCGCATCTGTATCTGTCAGCAGAGGTTTCAGGATGACCGGGACACCGCTTCCAGTTCCGTCGCGATCGCGATGGGATTCCAAAGTAAACCGATCCCAGCCGGCACCCTCAGACGAGATGTCTCGGGGGATGACTTTAAGGCGAAGGAAGTAAGCCGGATCCGGGAGATCACGCCAAATTGAATCCGGCCCGTTTGCGAGCAGATCAGAATGCTTGCCGGGGCGAGCCGCCCAGACCCGCCTAAGAAACTCATCGCCGTACTCTCGTGTCGCTTCATCTTGAAGCAATGCCCTCGCAATTTCTGCCGACGGATCGATGTAGCCCAGCTTTCTCAAATTGGCTTCCGTGAACACGTTCACAAATTCACGGACGCGTTTTCCTCGTTTGATGGTGGGCAAGTGGGCGGAGGAGAGCACGTTGGGCTGTGCTCGGTACGCTTCGAGATACGAGTCGGCCGCCTCTTCAAATTTGTCGCGTGATTCCAGGAGTTTTGCAAGTTCGAGAGCCCCTTTGGCTTTGGGGGTGATCCGCGGCACGGTCGCAAGAACTCGTTTTGCGTTTTCCTCGTCACCCGCTTTGAGATATGCCTCCGCGATCGACTGACGCCGCTCGGGGAAATTCTCAAGTATCCACTGGAGGCTCGCGGTCGTTTGAGCGCGCCTCTGTTCGGCGGGAGTCGAGGCGACGGTTGGCAAGGATTCAAGTGCATCGCCGTCCGTCGACTCCAGATAGGCCGGGGCTTCAATGTTTCCCGAAAGCCGCTTTGACATGATTTGTTTGCCATCGTGGCTCACCAGCAATTTACCGGCGATCAGTTTCACCTCACATCTCGTCTTGTCGTTGCGCCAGATGCGAAATCGGTCGGTTATGAATTCGGTATCGGAGCCCTTTTGGCGAATCACCAGTTGCTTTCGACCGGCACTGATTTCGAACTCCTTCTCGCCGTCGATCACCGTTACCTTCTTGCCGTCGATCGTAGCTTCCAATGACTCGTCCATCAGCGCCACGCGTATCGTTCCAGTACCCGTCTGGAGATAGAACACAACGCCCGCAAGAAGAATGGCTGCCGCGAAAAACGTCGCGACTGCCGTTAGTGGCAGGAGCCGATTGCGCCTTGGGGCCGGTTGCACTTGCGAAGCCGATTCCGGCTCAGTGGAAATCGCCGACGACATGGACTGGAGTGCG
>JBCBLJ010000759.1:0-4094 GCA_038520195.1 Planctomycetota bacterium | reverse complement strand
TTTTCTATGTCAGCCAAACTCGTATCGACAACCATCTTGATCCTCGCGACTTGTCTCAACGCGAGCGCGGAGGATATCCGTGTGCTTTTCCTGGGCGATGATGGGCCGCATAAGCCGGCGACTCGACTTGCAATCCTGCGACCGTACCTGAGTGAATCTGGGATTCGGGTGACATACACCGATCGCCTGTCCGATCTGAATTCTCAAACACTCGCCCGGTACGACGCTCTCGTCGTCTATTCAAATCATCGTGAAATCGAGACGGACCAGGCGCAAGCCGTACTCGATTACGTGCGCAACGGAGGCGGATTTGTACCGCTGCACTGCGCGACAGCCTGTTTCCGCAACTCGCCCGATTTAATCGCTTTGATGGGCGCGCAGTTTCAGCGACACGGGCGCGGCGAGATGACCGCGCGGTTGAGCGAAAATGCGAGTGACGTCCTGGGTGACTACCGGTCTTTCACCAGCTGGGATGAAACGTATTTGCATCACAGGCATAACAAGCGGGATCGAACGGTTTTGGAGTATCGCTACGGCGCGCCACAGGCGAATGGTAATCAGCGAGAGCCATGGACATGGGTTCGCACGCACGGCATGGGTCGCGTGTTCTACACCGCCTGGGGGCACGACGAACGAACGTGGAGCAAACCAGAGTTTCAAAGCCTCGTCGAACGTGGGATTCGCTGGGTCTGTCGTACCGAGCGTAAAGCCTTGGTATCTGCAACCGAGCCGGACAAGTCATTGGAGCTCCCGAAGTTGAATTCCGTCACTTCGGACCTGAGGCCCTTTGAGTACGTGGATGTTGGCCCCAGGATTCCGAACTACGCGGCCGGACGTGGCGAAACACTCAACCGGATGCAGCAACCGGCGATGGCGGTGGAATCGATGCAGCACATCGTGACCCCCGAAGGTCTGCATGTGGAACTCTTTGCCGACGAGTCCATGTTGGATGGCAAAATGTTCGGCGGCAAACCCATCGCGATGAATTGGGATACGGCGGGGCGGTTGTGGGTTTGCGAAACCGTCGACTATCCCAATGAATTGCAGCCGGTTGGTACGGGCCGCGACCGCGTCCGAGTAATCGAAGACACCGACGGCGATTTCCGCGCTGATAAGTCGACTGTGTTCGCCGAAAATCTCAGCATCCCAACTGCAATCGCGTTTCATCGCGGTGGCGTGGTGGTCCAGAACGGTGTCGAGACGCTCTTCCTGAAAGACACCGACGGCGATGGGAAGGCCGACATCCGCAAGACTCTCATTTCAAATTGGACCCTCGGCGACACGCATGGTGGAGTCAGCAATTTCCGCAACGGCCTGGACAACTGGATTTGGGCGATGCAGGGATACAACAACTCGGCGCCAGTCATCAACGGTGAACAACAGCCGAGTTTTCGCATGGGCTGGTTCCGATTCAAGCTTTCGCAGGAAGATGATCCGGTCGTCGAGAAGCTGGAGTTCATCCGCTCGACCACAAACAACACGTGGGGCATCGGAATCAGCGAAGAAGGATTGTTGTTTGCATCGACGGCCAATCGCCGTCCGAGCTACTTCATGCCAATCGCCAATCGCTACTACGAACGTGTCAAAGGGTTGGCGCCCGAGACGCTGGACATGATCTGCCCATCTCACCTGTTTGAACCGATCTCCGACAAGGTCCGGCAGGTGGACCATCACGGCGGCTACACGGCTGCTGCTGGGCACGCACTCTACACCGCTCGCAACTATCCACGTTCGTACTGGAATCGGACCGCATTTGTTTGCGGGCCCACCGGAAAACTCGTCGGCACGTTTGTGATCGAACGCGATGGCGCGGGCATGAAGTCGTACGGCTCAACCAACTTGCTTGCCAGCGATGACGAATGGACCGCACCGATCATGGCGGAAGTCGGACCGGACGGAAACGTGTGGGTGCTTGATTGGTACAACTACATCGTCCAACACAACCCCGTCCCGCAGGGTTTCAAGAAAGGCAAAGGCAACGCCTACGAAACCGACTTGCGTGACAAAAAGTATGGGCGCATCTACAGGATCGTGCCTGACGAGGGTGCGTCCTATAGCGGCGAATCACGGACCGCCCGCTCGTCCGCAGGCGAACTCGTCGAAACGCTTCAATCACCAACGATGCTCACCCGCTTGGGCGCGCAGCGGTTACTCGTTGAGCGGGGCGATACCGACATTGCGGACTCACTGATCCGACTCATCGACGATCAAAGCGTCGATGCCGTTGGCCTGAATGTCGCGGCGATCCATGCGCTCCACACGCTCGATGGCCTCGGCCTCATTGAATCGAATCGTCCCTCGCTGGCTGCAGTCACGAGGGCACTCGAGCATCCATCTGCCGGCGTGCGATTGAATGCCGTGCGGGTCTTGCCGGAGACTCGGGGAACTGTGGAAGCGATCGCAAGGGTGGGGTTGATGGGAGACAACGATCTTCAAGTCGTTTTAGCCGCCTTGCTGAAGTTATCGGATATCAAGTCGGAAACGGCTGGGACGTTGGCCGCACTTGCGGCAACGAGTCCACGCGTGGATCAAGATCCCTGGTTGTGCGATGCCTTGACTAGCGCAGGAGCGATGCATGCAGTCGATTTCCTCGGATCGGTCCTCGCCAAAGAGAGTTCGTTCGACAGTGGCGTCATTGATTGCATTGATCACATCAGCGAGCACCTCGCACGAAGCTATCCCGGTGCAGCGACCATGGCATCGTTGTTCGAGAAAATGGCGGCTTCGAAAACCAATGCCAACGAAGCGATCATCACGGGCATTGGTCGTGGATGGCCAAAGAATCACCGAATCAAACTCGGTTCGACTTACGACGCAACGTTGGCCGATTTCTTTGAGTCGTCCTCGTTGAGAACGAAAGGCACATTGGCCAGGCTCGCACCGTCACTGTCAAGCGCGGCGTTGGAAAACGCGATTGAACCCATGATCAAGTCTCTGATCGAGTCCGTCGGAGACAAAGGTCTTTCGATCTCAGATCGGATCGAAGCTGCGCGGCAAGCGATTTTGCTTGCTCCCGCGCGGGCTGAGACGTTTGACGCTCTTTTTGATTTGATCGGGCCGCAGTCTCCGGCGTCTCTGTCAGTTGGATTGCTGAGTGCAAGTGCACAATCAAGTGTTCCGGATTTAGGGCAACGAATTGTCCAGGTCGCGCGATCCGGCACTCCCGCGATTCGCGACTCCGCGATGCAAACGATGCTCTCAAGGGCTGATCTGACACATCAGCTACTTGTTTCGATCGGAGAAGGCTCGCTGCGTTTCTCCGACTTGACGGCCCAACAGCGGTCCGCGCTGCAAAACCATCCCACCCGCGCGGTTCGCCGCCGCGCCGCCGAGTTGATGCGCGAAATCGGTTTGGGCGGTCAGAGCAATCGACGGCAGTTATTAAAAGCGAAGATGCACGTGACTGAGCGCACCGGAGACATCGGTCGCGGTAAATCGATCTTCACAAAACACTGTGCCACCTGCCATGTCTTTCAAGGCGAGGGCAACGTGGTCGGGCCCAACCTGAATGGAATGTCGGTTCATCCGAAGGCCGAGTTGCTGACGCATATTCTTGACCCCAATCTTAGCGTTGAAGCGAACTATCGACTCTACAACGTGCTGACCACCGATGGCGTCGTGATAAGTGGCCTATTGAGCGGTGAGACTCTGACCTCGATTGAGATGGTCGATTCGCAAGGTAAAAGCCACACCATTCTACGCGGAGACATTTCCCAGCTTGTCGCCTCGACAAAGTCCGCAATGCCGGAAGGACTCGAACAGACCATCAACGACGATGGCTTAGTCGACCTGCTCGAGTACCTCACTCAATCCGATCAATTCATTCCACTCGGCTTAGAAAGCGTTGCGAATGTGGTGACAACCCGAGGCATGTTCAACTCGCGAACGAATCCTCGGGAACGATTGAGACTGGCCAAATACGGACTGCAAACCATCGACGGCATTCCATTTCAGTTGATGAATCCTAACGGGGACACAACGACCAACGCCGTAATGCTGCATGGGCCCCGTGGAAAGTTTGCTCCCGCGATGCCGAAGTCCTTTAGTGTGCGATGCAAAGCGGAAGCGGCTCGCGTTCATCTGTTAGGAGGTGT
>JBCBLJ010000877.1:0-3375 GCA_038520195.1 Planctomycetota bacterium | reverse complement strand
GATCGTGATCGTTCGAACCCAACGACGAAACGAACCGGTCCTTTGCCGCTGAAATTCGCCGACGCGGTTGACCAACACGGTCATCACCTCCTGGACAATATCGTCCGCGTCGGCGAATTTCAGCGGCAAAGGACCGGTTCGTTTCGTCGTTGGGTTCGAACGATCACGATCAACTGCATGCGTGATCACCTCCGCAAACGGAAACGATCGCCGCAACCGACGGGCGGTTCCGATATGGTTCAGATTCTCAACGCACTGGAGGACGACCAGAGCCAACTGACCCAACGTTGGGAACAGGAACACAGCCAGCATCTGCTTGAGATCCTGCTCAAGCGGGTTCGCCGGGAATTCCGTGATCAAACGTGGCAGGCGTTTTCAATGGCCGCGATCGAAAACTTGCCCACGGAGTCCATCTCGGAAAAACTCGGCATGAGCGTGAATGCCGTTTTTGTGGCAAAATCAAAGGTCTTGCGTCGAATCCGAGAGGAGGGCGCCGGACTCCTCGAAGAAGAAGGCTGAAAAAGCCCCAAAACGCCAAAAAATGTGGAAAGGTACGGGGCGGATCCCTCCATCTCTTGATGCAGAGCGTCCACGATGAAGATTCGTCCGACGTTCTTCTACTGATCCGACTACCGTGCCGATGAACTCTCCCCGGTCCGAAACCGCCGATTGTGGTGAGCATCCCGCCGCCGATTTGCTTGAGCGTTACGCGGTGGGCCGGTGCGACGCCGTCGACGCGGCCGTGATCGAGGCTCACGTGCTGACCTGCGATGAGTGTTGCGCCAAACTCGCCGACGCACCCCGCGATCTACTACTTAGCCAACTCGCGGCGCACTCGAGCATCGCGGGCGACACTGATCGGGGGCTTGCCGCGACGGATGTTCAAGCTTCGCTCAACAAGTCGGCGAACTCCAACCACTTCGCCGATCGACTCTCCGGTCACCCGAAGTACCGCTTCGTTCGTGAGATCGGTGCGGGTGGAATGGGTGTGGTCTATCAGGCTGAACACCGCGTGATGAACCGCATGGTGGCGCTCAAAGTCATCGCGCCGCGACTGCTGCAAGACGAAGATGTCAAGATACGGTTTCGCCGAGAAGTCGAAATCGCCGCCAAGCTTCAGCACCCCAACGTGGTCGCAGCCTTCGACGCCGATGAAATCGATGGGCACCTCTTTTTGGTTTCAGAGTACATCGATGGACAAAGCGTCGACCAACGGATTCAGCCAGGCGGCATGCCCATCGAGGACGCTTGCCGCATCATTCAGCAAGCGGCAGCGGCACTCGATCACAGCCATCAGCACGGCCTGATCCATCGCGACATCAAACCGCAAAACATGCTGGTCTCATCCGACGGCTTGGTCAAAGTCGTCGACTTCGGATTGGCCAGTTACATCGAACCGAACCACGCAAACCAACAGGGTCTCACCTCCGCCGGAATCATCGTCGGTACCCCCGACTATTTATCACCCGAACAAGCGCGCGAAGGTAAAGTCGATCACCGCGCGGACATCTACAGCCTCGGCTGCACGTTCTATCACCTCCTCGCCGGTGCGCCGCCCTTCGGAGGTGGTTCACGCGTCGAAAAGCTCGCGAAGCATCTTCAAGAACAACCGAAAAGCCTTGGCGAAATTCGCCCCGAAGTACCACCTCCGCTGGAGGCGTGTGTCGCAAAGATGATGGCCAAGGATCCCGCTCAAAGGTTCGCGTCGGCGCGGGGCGTCATCGATGCCATCGAGTCTCACTTCCAGTCGGGACTACCGACGATACGCACCGCCGCTCCGACCGCTGGAAGACGGCGGTCAGCTAGTCCATCGCGTCGATCATGGCTGGGCTGTACAGCCGTCGCCGCTGCGGGACTTGCGGCCGCAGGCTACACCGCGTGGCCAACCGGCAAAGAACTGGAAGACGTGCGATTGCTCGCCGTCTTTCCCAACATGCCTTTGCCGCGTGATCAAAAGAATCTATGGCAGGCCTGCGAACAAGCGGGACTGGGCGACCAGGTGATCGCCGCGGCCGCCACACCGCGCTCCCCCCAATTTCAATGGAACGGCAATTTCGTTCCACTCGATCGAGTCAAGCCAGGTGACTACGACGGCATCATCATGGTGGGCTCACACAATAACGCTCCAACGGAGCTGACCGACGATCCCAACGCAAACGCGAGGCTCCGCGGTATCCTCAAGGAAATGGAGGAACGCGGAAAGCCCATCGCGACGCTGTGCTCGGGAATCTGGCCGCTCACACGAGTCGGAAGCATTCGCGGTAAAAGCGTCGCCGGTTGCGTTCACACCTCGCCGGACTTCAAAGCCATGAGCGGCGCGACGTGGTTGGAAGATGAAAAGTTGGTCATCGACGGAGACCTGATCACTTGCTCCAACGAACAGGATGCGACTCCATTGCTGGATGCGCTTCTAAAGCACATCCTTGGCTAGCAGACTTGGCTTGGCTAGCAGACATTGGCTCGGCTAGCAGACATTGGCTGGCACGCAATCGCTCAAGCAAAACGGCCAGCGTCTGTCGCCGCCACACACTCTCTTGCTACGCTTGAGTCAACGCTCGCTCATCGGTTTTGCTTCGTTCGCCCACTCCGACATCGAATCGTCATAGACCCTCACGTCGTCGAATCCCAGCAGCTCCTTCAAGACGAACCACGGCGGCGCGGCGTGCAAGCCTTCGTTGCAGTAGGTGATCACGGTACTCCCCGACCGGACGCCGCGTTCCCGATAGAGCTTTCGCAGTGACTCGACCGACTTGAAGGTGCCGTCCTCGTTAAAGTTGTCTTTCCAAAAGACATTCACGGCTCCTGGAATGTGCCCCCGTTTTGCATGGGGCTTGCCCGTATGGAACACTCGGCCGGTTTGCTCACCGGTGAACTGCTCGGGAGGCCGACCATCGACCAATTGCACACTCGGGTCGCCGAGATTTGACTCGACAAAGACCATGTCGACACGCTGCGTCGTGTCCACGTTTGTGATCCGATAGTTTGTTGCATCAACGTTCGGAACCTGTTTGCTTAATCCCAGCCTCGCACGGCTCCATGCCGCGCGGCCTCCATCGAGCACGTGCACCCGCTCGTGTCCATAGAATCGCATCGACCAATACATCCGCGTGGATAGGCGACTGGATAGATCGTCGTACAAAATGACCGTTGTCCCGGACGCGATTCCCAAACGGCCGAGCAGCGCTTCCATCTCCGCTCGCCCGATCACGTTGTATCGTTCCAGCTTTTTCTGGTCGATGATGTCCGTGACCCAATCCACGAACACCGCACCCGGTAGGTGGCCTTCGTCATACTGCGCCCGATCGCGTCCCACTTCGATGATTCGCAATCCTTCGTCATCGAGCAACTCGTGAAGCTGATCCGCCGAAATGATCG
>JBCBLJ010000943.1:0-3017 GCA_038520195.1 Planctomycetota bacterium | reverse complement strand
GGAAATAGAACGCATGACGATCGTCTCCAAGTCGCGTGGAATCATGGGATGGGAATCAGCAAGCGGACTGGGATCCGTTTGCGCAATGGACTGAATCAGATGCAGTCGATCATCGTCCCCAAAGGCGGGCTTCCCCGTGAGCAGCTCGTAAAGAGTCAGTCCCAACGCATACACGTCGGAGCGTCGATCGCATTGCCCGCGAAACCGTTCCGGTGCCATGTACCGCAGCGTGCCAACCACGTCTCCGGTTTGCGTCATCTGCTCGTCATCGGATTTCGCCAAGCCGAAGTCGGTCAACCAGACGACATCGCTGTTATCGTTGATGATGTTCGAAGGCTTGATGTCGCGATGGATGATGCCTCGCGTGTGCGCGTAAGACAAAGCGCCGGCAACTTGACAACCGATCTTGGCAACCCAGCGAAAGTGTCGCGTGAGTTCCGTATCCGAGGACCGGGAGTCAAGTTCGATGCGATCTGGTAGTCCGGCAATCACGTGATCAAGGCTCTCACCGGATATCAACTGCATTGCCAGGAACGGTCGCCCTTGATCTTCGCCAACTTCGAAGAGTGGTACGATGTTCGTGTGATGCATCCTCGCGATCGCTCGCGCTTCCCGCTCAAAGCGTTCCAATGCCCGTGGATCCTTTGCCAGTCGTGTCGGAAGCACTTTCAACGCAACCCTTCGCCCAAGCGTTTGATGCTCCGCCTCATAGACGATGCCCATTCCCCCGCGACCGATCTCACCCAGGACGTGATAATCTCCGATGTGCTCCGCCACCGGAGAACCGCGGTCTTCGGGTTTCATGTTTTCAATCGCGGCGATCGTTGAGAACAACTCCCTGATCTCTTTGGCATGTTCCGGAAAGCGCGCACAGTAGTCGGAAACTTTGGGGGCTCCGCCGGACAATTGTCTCTCAACGAATTCATTCAGCAGCCGATCGACTAAATCGCCGGTCGAGGAATCACCGCTACTCATCGTGCCGATCGCGACTTGAGCAAGCGTGAATCCCATTCGTCAGTTTTCGAATGGCGCGGGCGTAACGTTTGGAGACACCCGACGGCGTGAGGTCAAGCAGCGTCGATATCTCTTCAACGGTCAATTCTTCGAAATGCCGCATCGCGATGACTTCACGATCACGCGCATCCATCGTGTTGAGTATTTTCTCGATCTGTTTGGAAACCTCTTCACCGATCAGATTTCGGTCGACGGAGGTAAACTGGCCCGCCAGATGCGAAGCCAAGTGAACACCGCTGGCCTCAGCGAAGTACGCCTGGTTGAGTGATATTTCCCGATTGGCGTCGCGTTTTTTTGTACCCAAGTGTTTCCGGTGTATCTGTGCAAGTCGATCTCCGGTAACCATTCTTAGCCACAAAAAGAATGGAATCGTCTGACTGGAAGCATAGTCGGACAGTCTTTCGCTGACGTCCACGAAGGCCTCCTGAAGGACATCGGAGGCGTCGAGCCTAGCGCGCACTCGACCATTCAAACGTAGTTCGACCATCCGCTTGAGCCGCGGCCGGTATTCCGCAAACAACTCGGCCAACTTGTCGGGATCTCCCGCCAAAGCCTCATTGATCCGGTCTTTGTGCTGGTAATCGGTGTCGCCCATGACACCATCCTAAGCCATGACGCTGTTCCTTTCATGGACCGGCGACGTCATGACGCGACTCGCGTCAACGTCTGGTTGTGAAGCACAACGAGTGGCTTAGGCCACGTTCCCTTCGAAATGGCCCCTGAGTCTCCGCTACTTCTTGCCGTTGCTTTTTCGAAGTAGATCGAGCTGCCGGGGGCTGAGCCACATGAGTGCTTCGGAGAAGTTCGACGGCGCGAGCGAGTTGATCTTTGTTAGCTGCATGTTGTTCAGCCCAGGTACCGTCTTGAGGGCTTTCCAGCGTTGCACTTGACGCTTCTGGTCGGACTCGGGTGCCGTTCGGTAAGACTGATCCAGTTTGCCACCGGGCAGTCCCGCGAGTGATTTCCCGCTTGTGGTGTAGACCTTGTCGGCGCACTTCGCCTTGGACGCTTCTTTTGCCAGGGCTTGGAGCGAGATTCTTGAATCGTCATAGTGCACCAACGTGACTTCGCGTCCGTCCAGAAAGCCCGCTTCGGTTTCGATCACGCCGTCAATCTTGCCCAGACGGAATTCGCCCGTCCAAAAGCAGTACTGCGAGAATGCGGCGGTCGAACGACGATTGCCGTCGCTCGGCGCCGCGAGTGACGTCAGGTACTTGGGGACCATTCGATCCGCTTTGGTGAGCGCCTCGATCATCCGTTCGGCCACGCCCGAAACGCTCGCGATCTGATCTTTGCGGGGAATGAGGTCTTTGCCGTCGGCGTCGAGAAAACGGATGACCTGGTAGTTCCACGCAGGCTCGTCGTACTTCTTCAGGATTTCCGCGTCTTTGCCTTCACGATTGTTCAAAACGAGAACCGGTTCAAACAGGTCTTCGATGGCTTCGACGAGGAGTGTTTCGGATAAGACTTCGCGTCCAAATTTTTGACAACCACTACAGCCGGGCACTTCCTGGAAGAGAACGAGGACGGGCTTGCGACTCTTCCCGCTCCGAGCGAGCGCCGCATCGAAGTCGCGTCCCCAGTCGACCAAGCCAACTTCTACCGGCGGCTTCGCGTCTGGTTCTTGCGCGTACGATGTCCGTGGGGCGGAGATGCCAAATAGCGATAGCACAGCGGTCACGAGCAGGAAGCGGGACATCATCATGGTCTCCATGAAAAAGAATCGTTTCGAACGCGTGACGGCCATTCTCCCGACGCCAGGCTAACCTGGAATGATCGTGCGAAAACGTCACCCGCCAGCGGCTTTCGCGACGGGTGGGTTCGACATGCACACGGACCACTCGGGTCGACATGTCGAAACGCACCGGAGGACACTGGAAGCTGTCGGCCGCCAACCTACCAAACCAAACCGGAACGATGCGAATCAGGTTTTGCTTTTGAGGACTCCACCCAAGGCATCCATTTGAGTGAGTGAAATCACGCTGGGCCTCGCGTGGCCCCGC
>JBCBLJ010000224.1:0-10598 GCA_038520195.1 Planctomycetota bacterium | reverse complement strand
CGCGTTGGTTGCTGTCACCGTGGTCGCGACGGGGCCATTGTCATCGCCGCCCGGTTCGGCGATGCCATCGCCATCAACGTCTTCGTACAAATTCACGGTGACGCCGTTCACACCGGTCGGGCCATCGTCCTGAAGACCATTGCCGTTGGTGTCGATCCAAACGAAATCGCCGAGTTCCGCATTGGGTTGCGTGTTCGTGTCCATCTCGATCGGTCCGAGCGACGACTTGTTGCCGCCGCTAAAGTCCGATGTGAAGCTGCCGTTGAAATTAGAGTTTTCGCTATTGATGATCAGGCCGATATCGAACCCATCGAAATAGGCCGGGAACGTTCCGCCGAGCGTCAGTGCGCCACCGGTCGACAAAACGCCGCCGGTGACTTCAATCCGCAAATCGTAGGAGTCGGTGGTCGTCGGCGACCCGTCGGCAAATCCAAAGGCAAGGACTTCACCAGTCAACAACGTTCCGGTCGCGTCCGCGATGTTGTCAAAGTCAAAATCGATTTCACCCGTGAGCACAAAGTCGGGGCCCGGGACGCCGCCCAAGAGGTTGCCCGCGGAGTCGACTTCGAACGCCAAGTCAAACGTCTTCGGCGTCTCAATTGGCGAGGGGAATCCAAAGAAAGATGGCTGCAGCTGCAGAGGTACCGCGTTGGCAGTGAAGCTGTCGGTTGACTCGCTGTACTCAACCGTCCCCAAGCTGTTCGCGGTGATGATCGGGAAAGTTGGCGTCACTCCAAGAAGGGCCAAAACGCGACGATCTTCGAGCGATTGGACCAACAGTTTCCGTTTTGCCACGCGTCGACGCCCCCGCGTGGCCTTTTCCGATTCAAAACGCTTTTTGAAGTGTTGGGTAAACATGGAATACCTGAGAATTTGTGCGGAATGGGTCGACGGGGCGATCCTACTCAACCACCGAAAAGAGGGAATGGAGTCTCCCCGAAATTCATCGTTAGACGCGTGAACAGTGCGGGTTTTGCTGCGAGAATCGATGAGTTTAACGCGAATTCCCCGGATGGGGGACGAAAGAACACCAAAATTACTGAACACAGGAATACTGTCAAGCTTGTCCAATGGCAGCTTTGTTCACTTACTGAGACGTCATTAATCCGCCAAACCGCACAGCTTCAATGCGCCGTTCCTTACGGATCGCAATGCTCCAAGTGGCCCAGCTAACCAGCCTTGCCGTGACTGGGCGGTTCCACGATACTCTTCCGGCGACAGCCTTTTCTGGAGAGAAAAATGATGTGCAGGGCATGGATTTCGTTGGTGTTTCTCGTGCTTCTCGGAGCACTATCACAGGGTTTTGCAGGTGTGGTTGCGACCACGCGGACGAAACATACGTTGACATTGGATTCGGTGACAGGCGTGTCACCGACAGACTTTGTGGTCTCTTCGGAGCTCGCTTTTGTTGGCGGCGGAGCGGTCGATTTATTCGCTTCGGGCGAAGGTGCGACCGACGCAAAGGGCACCATTTCGGTCGATGGCTTCACAGTCGTGAATCCATTCGAAGTCCCTGAATTGAACGAGGGTGACAGCTTTGTCGCCGACCTGACTGCGATTGCAGAACGGTCCAGTGGCGGTACAAGCGAAGCAGCGGCGTTCGCCTCCTATCAGATGACTTTCGAAAATGCGTCGGCCAGCATCGCGACATTCACGCTCAGCTACAGCACAATGATTAGCGCCACCGTGACCGGCGCTGAAACGACATTCAACACCCGTGAAGGGATTTCCAATGGGTTCGCGATGCTAGCCGACGACGGAGACATCGTCGGTGCGCCATTCATTACCGAGTTCGGACCATTCGGCCCTATCAAAGCGGTTTCGGACTTTCAATTTGTTGAGAGTCGCGTGAACGGCAACACGTCGTTCTCCGGTTCGATGACGGAGACGTTTTCGTTCTCCGTGGCACCCGCTTCGGTCGAAACATTCACCATCGAGGCCGTTGCGTTTTCTCAGGCCATGGCTACGGTTCCCGAGCCCGGTTCGTTGGCGATTTGGTCCGCTGGGTTGCTGCTGCTCGTGCGACGTGGACGTAAGAGTCGGCTCGCGTGAGCGACCTCGAACTCGCCGACAAACTTCGACAGACGCTGGAAGATCATCGGCTCTCGCGCGGAGAGCGTCGGGTGCTCGCAGAAATCTTCGAGGAGACGCTGAAGGATGAGCGGGAGCGTGCGATCGCTCGTCATCAAGCGTTTGAGCTCGCGCGAAAGGAACTAAGCGACTCGCCCAATGCGAACGTGATCGAGTGGCTCGAGGATGTCAACAAACTCCTGCTCCCGCCCTCCGAGCAACGTTCATCCGCATCCGAAGCCCACTTCAGTCCGAGTGATCACTGCGTCTCACGGATCATCCGTCTGTTCGAGCAGTCGCAAAAATCGGCGGACATCTGCGTTTTCACGATCACCGATGATCGTATCAAAGACGCCATCCTGCGTGCCGATAAGCGTGGGATCGCGATTCGCGTGATCTCCGACAACCATAAAGCGACCGATCTCGGATCAGATGTCGACGAACTGAGGCGCCGAGGCGTTCCGGTACGCGTTGACCAAACCGAGTATCACATGCATCACAAGTTCGCGATCTTCGATGACCGCGAGTTGCTTACCGGAAGCTACAACTGGACGCGCAGCGCGGCGGCGCACAACGAAGAGAACTTCGTGATCACAGGCGATCCCGGGTTGGTCCGCTCCTTCCAAGACGAATTCGACAAACTCTGGAAGCAGCTCGCTTAAAGCGTGCGGCTCATCTACTCGTCATCCTGCAAGTGTTGCTTGTCGTAGCCTCGTCGACGAACCGCACGGGTCGCGATGAAGTCTTCGATGTCGGCCGATGAAACTTGATCGACGGATGCCTGCGATTCGACTGGGACGGAGGCCAGCATCATCGAGTTAATGATGCGACGTTGTGTTTCATCTGGTTTTGGGACGGTCGCCTGATGTAGCGTGCCCTGCCATGTCAAACCGTGCGCGTGGTAGGCCGCGGTCGAGTTGTTGATGCAAATGATCTGGTAGTCCGTCTGGGCGAAGCAGGGCACGCGCGTGATGTAAGGGCGAAGCAATTCATAGCCCGAGTCAAACATGGGATTGTGCTTCGACAAGAGTTCGGCGGGTGTGATGCCGCGATCTAAAGCACACCGCGCATAGTCAGCGATTTCGAGTTCCGATGCGACGACGCTGGGTTCGTAACCGAGCATCAAGAAGTTTTCTTCGGGGCCTCCGTCGCAATGCATCTTGGTCGAGTTCTGCTGATCGAAGCGCGATGCCCAAACGAACGCAAGTGTTTTGCCGGTTGCCGACTCATGCCGTCGCGCCATCTCACCCTTCAGGTCGACCATCGATCGCCGAAACGAGTGTGAGTCAAGCTCGCTCCCGAGGTTGACGACGCAGAATCCAGGTTCATGAAAGTCGGTTCGGCATGTCCGATCATAGACCTCAACGGCCAGGCTGGCGTCGAGCCTCGCCGCTCGCAAACAGATTCGATTTTGTTTCCAGCTGATCGAACTCATTGACTGACAGTCACTTCATCTCACGAATGGAGACCACAAGGCAAGGGGCCTCTTCCAGGCTGGACATCGAAAGAAGCCGAGGTTTGCCGAGTTCGTAGATCTGAGTCGCTTCGACCGTGTTGGTTGTCACGTCGGGCGGTGTTGCCTCATCCGAGGAACTGTCTGGCAGGCGTGATGTCGAGTAGCGGATTTCGGCAAGCGCACCCTTCGGGTGTGACGTCACGGTCACTTTCAGGATCGTACCGACTTCAATGGCTTGGGTTCGTCGCGTGGGCAATCCGCGACCACTGCTCGTCATCCCAACGGTGATGGTGGCGCGTTTTCCAAACTGCACCATGCTATCGGTCTCTTCAACAGCCGTGATTCGAACCGTCTCGACGGGTTTTGCATTCTCACCATCGATGAATTCGAGGATGTCAGCTTCCGATGCGGTCGGGGCAATTGGTTTGTCCAGTCGATACTCCGACAGCGTCACCAGGTACTGCGTCCTGAAAACCTTCATCGTCTCTTCGGCGGCAGCATCGGTCGATGCCGTGTCTTCACCGCACAAGATGCCCGGGACCAAAAGAAGTACAAGCACGGAGGCCGCTAGCGATTTCATCGAACTGTCCTCAATTGAAAAACGGGGTGGATTCTTGGATCGGCGCAAAGCCAGTCTTCGCTGTTGTAGCACGCTCGGCCGACTCAAACGTCACCAAATCCAGGATGTTGTGAACGGCTAGAAATCAAGTCTGACCCTGGTTGTGGGGTGATGTGCCGTTCGAGACAGGCTCTCTCGCGATCGAAACAAGAACCGGGTAAACGGGGAATGGTTGGCCGCGTAGGAGCAAACACGGCAGCGTCCGTGAAGTTGCGTGTCTTCGCCGGCAGGCAGCGGATTTTCCGCGTCCATCTCCGCCCAACAGTTGGGCGTCTGTGCCCCGGGGGCACAGACTCGCGTCTTCGCAAAGGAAATCGGGGAAGCTTTCGAGACGAGGCAACGTCAGAAGCAAAAATCGACTGAACCCATCCTGCTAGATTCGCCGAAACAGCTTACAATCCGAATCGAACCATCCAGTTCGGTGCCAAATATCCACCACTCGCCAGAGCGGTGGCTTCCCAGGTCCAGTGCACATCCGCGGTGAACCCAACCCAAAACGCGGTGTCCTATTGGCACCTTGGCGGGCGAAGACATGAATTTGGAGTGTTTCGGAGGATATGCGAATTGGCTAGCAGACTGATTCGAAATCAGTTGCCGGGTAACCGGTTGCGGGTTCGAGTCCCGTGTCCTCCGCTTTGGCTCGATGAAAAACCTCGCTTCTGGCGAGGTTTTTTCATTGGCTGAGCCGGAGTACGCAATTCGGGTTCAGTAAGGGTTCGCCGCGAGCCGGACGACTCGTTCGGCCCTGGTTTTGGCCGTCGCGCGAATCAGACCAATGGCCGCGCTCCGCCGGGCGGTCTAACGTCCGTCGCGGGCCATCGCGGCGTTGTAGTCGGCGATGGCGGTGTAGTATTCGAGCAGCGTTTCGACTTCCAACTCCGCGGCCTCGATCGCAAACTGCTCTCGCAACACCACGGTGAGCAGCCCCGCACTCTCGGCGTCGAACTTCTGTTGCTCGATCCGCGCGAGTTCATTCGCCAAGCGACGACTTTCGCGAGCCGTCTCCAATCGTTTCAGCGCAGCCTCGATCGCCGCGTAAGCGGCTTGCACGTCGGAACGAACCTTGTCGACCGTGAAGCGCCGCTTCTCCAAGATCTGAGCCAGCTTGCCGCGCGACGATTGCAGCTTACCGCGTGCCTTGCGCAATTGAACCGGCACATCGACGAACAAACCGGCTTCGAGTTCGAACCGCGACTTGTCTCGCTTCGAACTCGTGGGTTCGCCCATGTCCTGAGAACCGGTCAACGTCGCGTCAATCGACGGCAGAAGATTGTTGCTTGCCTCGGCAATGTCGATCCGGACACTCTGCGCTAACGCGTCGAGTGCCGCAAGTTCCGGACGCTGCGAGATCGCAGTCTGGATATCAAATTCCAACGCCAAGGGATCAAACTCCGACGGCTCCGGAAACTCACCCAGCTGACTCGCTTGCGGAAGCAGCGGCTCTCCTTCGATGGTTCGATAAAACAACGAGAGTTTGATCGCCGCTTCCGCTAGCGATCGCTTCAGCGCGACGAGTTTTGCTTCACGGCTGGCGATCGAACGCAGGTTGTCGGTCAACACGGGCGGATCGAGGATTTCGGCATCGACCTGTTGCTTGATCTGGTCGTTCCGTTCACGCGCCAACTCGAGTGCCCGCTCGGCGATTCGAACCTTCAGGCCCGCGGAGACCCACTTCCAGTACGCGACCGTGCCATCGCGTATGAAGAAGATCAACTGGGCGCGAATCTCCGGCTGGGCCCGCTGGAGATCAAAGCCTCGTCGCCAAAGCTCGGCGCGGCGTTCGTCGATCGATCGATCACGCATCAGGGGGATGATGAATCCGGCGCTCAGTTCGCCGCCATCATTGGATTGACGCTCTTCGAACCAAGGCTCAAAGAATCCTCGTCCAAGCTTGTAGCCGGCGAAGAGGTCACCACCGCTGAAAAGCGGCCGAGTTACACCAACACTGTTACGGTTGGTTTCATAGAAGCCGAGCATTTTCGATTCGCTGGTCGCCTTGAACTTGGTGTCGAAGGCGCCGCTTGCCGATAGTCGCTCGCCGGCGGCGATTTGATTCTCCTGGTAGGCCGCGAACAGCAGCGGAAAGGTCTCGTGGATCGAATCAATCACCGCCTGTACGTCGAGGGTATCACCGCCCGTTTGATCGTTCGGGCCGGGCAGCATACCGGTGATTTCGAGCGCGTCCTGACCCTCGATCAACTCCGCAAATTCCGTCTGGGCTTCCGCGTCTGTCGACCCCGAGTTGACGTCCGTTTTCCCAGACTCGTCAGTTTGCTCCGCGCGTTCCTGGTTTTCGGGAACCGGTAGCTGCATTGGCGGCTGCAGCGTTTCAGTTTTGGCGTCGGTCGTCGTGTCTTGCCGGAAGGACACGAGCGCGGTTTTCGACGCCGGCTCCGTAGCGGTCTCCGTGCTTGGCGCCCCCGTTTGCTGGTTGGCCCAACGGTTCGGCGAAGCGCACCCCACCCACGCGAAGCAAGGGGCGAGGGCAACCAGAATCCAACCGCGATGTAATGGCGACAGAATGCGATTCACGACCCGATCCATGGGAGCGTTGAAGGAACTATCGTCGTTAGAATCGGCCGATCCACAACGACTGATCGACCTCGAACCCTACGTCGACGGTTGATCCGGTACCGTCGAGTTTGCAGGCCGTCGACTCTGTCACTTAGGCAGTTTTGGGGTTTTCCCCGGCTTTTCGGTGGAAACGACAGGGGGAAATCCGTTCATGTTCCGCCAAATCTCGTACCACAGTGGCACGCGATCGAGCAGCACCCACCCGTTGGCTCGAACGCCTTGACGAAGGAACCGCGGCAGCGGCCAACCATTTTCGCCAGTCATTTGGTTGGCATCGTTCTTGGCGACATCGAACGACGGATCAGGCAGCACCAACGCTCGAAACTTCCCTTTGCCATTATCGGTGGCGTCAACGGAGATCACTTCGCCTCCGAACGTACCAACGGCGGCCGAGGGCCAGCCGGCGAATTGCACGGCGGGCCAACCTTCAAACTGGATTCGAACATGGCGTCCTGGTTGCACCAGCGGGGCATCGTTTCCATCGAGCCAAATCTGCACGGCACGATCGGCGGTGTCCGGCACGATCACGCAAATCGGGTCTCCAGGCTTGAGAATTTTGCTTCCCTGGTTCGGCGTGATGCTCGTGATAAAGCCATCGAAGGGCGCGGTGATCTCACGCGTCTTCTGACGTGACACTTCCGTTTCAGCCTTCAGCAGTACCTGCTCGGCCTTCGCGATTTCGCTTTCAACCTTTGCAATATCCAGTTCGGCCTTCGCGACATCGCCACTCGCTTTTTGCAGCAACGAGAGTGAATAAACGATGTCACCCTCCGCCTTTTGTTCGTCCGAGATCCGCTTCCGCTTCTTGGCTTCCAAATCGGCGACTGCGGCGTCGACCATGAATTCGGCCTTTGCCACCTTGGCGGCCGCTTCGCCGTGCTTCCGTTCGATCTCTTGGAACTTGCTTTTGGAGAAGATTTGCTGGTCGAAAAGCAGACGCTGACGTTCCATCTCTGCCTTGAGCTGCTGCTCAGCGACTTCGTTCTGCACCAGCACTTGTCGCTCGGCCTTGACCTTGGCGTCGGCGGCAGAAACCTCGAAGTCCGCGATCGCGATCGCCTCGACCTTGAGTCTTCGATCGTTCGTGACTTGGTCGCTGCTCACCTGAACGACCGACTTCGCGAACTCGAGACTCTTCCGAGCAGATTCGAGTCGACTTTTCGCAGCGTCGACATCGCGTCGCGACGCTTCCTGTTGGGAGCGCAGCCTTTCGGCGTAATCACGGTCGATGTCGGAAACCAAGGCAATCAGTTGGCCCTCTTTGACATGCGCATTCTCGAAAACGCCTTCGCCAAGCGTTTCGATACGACCCTTGATCGGGGTTTCGAGAGTCTGTTGACGTTCCAGCGGGGCATACGCGATGACGTCGCCGGTACCCTTGACTGACTGCCGCCAGGGTGCGAACACGACCAAGATCGTGCTGGCGACGAGCAGAAAGAAAAGCCCGCGCGCGATTTGGCGCGCTCGACGAGACGACCGGACGAGTCGCAGCGCGGGCATCGCGGTTTCGCTGTAGGCGACGGGCGCGAGCATCCGCTTCGGACCGCCGAGGCAGTCATCGGCCGGAGCTTCTATCGTGTCTGTCTTTCCTGCTTCAACGATCATCGAGTCGCCACTCTCCCTGAACTCTGAAGTTCAATCTTCTGGTCAAATTGACGTGCGATGTCCTCGCGCGATGTCGCCACAATGACGGTCCACGCGTGATTTGGGTTCTTCAAGAAATCAATGACCCTTTCTAATTGAGCTCCGCAAAGGCTGTCCAAGATTCCGTCGACCAGCAATAAGCCGGGCCGTCCCACCGCGGCGCGAGCCAGCGGCACCAAGCGTGCTTGACTGTCCGATAGCGGCGAACCGCCACTTGTGAGAACAGTAGCACAGCCTTCCGGGTAGCGTAGCGCGGTTTCAAGCAAACCGAGCGAACCGAGAACGTCACGAACATCGGCCGATGTCACGTCGGCCCGGTGCATGTGAACGTTTTCGTCGATCGAAGCACGAAAGAGCTCGCCGCCACGCGCCAAAGCGACACGATCGCGGAGTGCGTCGGGGCGCAGGTCGCGCGGGTCGAAACCATCAATCGTGATGTGCCCCGAAGTCGGCGGCCTTGTGCCGGCAATCAGATCCAGAAGGACACTTTTGCCCGAACCCGCTGGCCCCGTCACGGCGACGGTGGCGCCCTGCGGAATCACGAAGTCAATCGAGTTGACGGCTGCACGGTTGTCACCGCGAAACTTGTAGCTCGCCGCGTGGACTTCGACCTCGGCGGGCGTCTCTCGGTGGAACGCGACCATCCCATCTTGCCGCTCCGTTGGAAGGTCAAACAAAACGCCCAACTTGTCGACCGACGCGAGCAAGTCGTAGTAGCTTTCCATGTGTTTGCCGAACTTGGCGAACGAGCCGACGATCACCGTCACGATCAACTCAGCGGCGACCAACTGTCCGAGCGTCAACTCGCCAGCGACAACCAACCAGCCTCCGAGCCCCAGCAGCACCGTGCTTGCGATCGCTTGGAGGGCGAGCGCGAAGATCACCTGACGCATGACAATCCAAAAGTGTTTTCGCCTCGCGATCAAGTAGTCGTGAACAAGTGCGTCGGCTCGTTCCAGCGCGAATGCATCGCCACCCTCGGAGTGAAACGTCGTCGGATTCCGAGCGATGTCTTGCAGCCAATCGGCCATGTAATACTTGTGCTTGGACTCTTTGACGGCACTAGCGACCGCACCGCGGCCAAGGACCATAATGATGAAGCCGATGGCGGCGACGAGAAACAAGTCGAATCCGAGTAACCACGGGTGATAGAAACCGAGAACTGCCATCCCGATCAAAGTGCTGAGGACGAGACCAATGCCGTCCAACAGAAGTTGTGCCGAAACCTTTTGCACTCCCACCACATCGAAGAATCGATTCACTAACTCGGGCGCATAACGCCCATCGGTCCCTTCGACTTCCAATCGCGGAAGCCGATAAGCAAGGTCTCCAGCGATCCGTGCAAACATCCTCCTCTGGATGATCTCCACCACATAGGTCTGTAACGCGCGAATCAAACCCTGAAAGCCAAGGAAGGTGAGCAGAATGATCGCGAGGACGATGATCGGTTGCAAGAACCGACCGAAGGCGACCGTATTGACCAGTGTCTCGACGGCCAGCGGTGTTGCCAGCATCAGCATCGAGACGACAAACGCAAAGACCAGGACCATGCCGATATCGGACGTTTCCGGCTTGAGGAGCCGCATCAGTCGATCAAATGGTGCAAGGCCCTTCGCTTCATCGGCACGCTCGATATTGGCGCGCAACTCGCCCGGGCGAAGTACCACGCAACGCAGTTCAGCGGCTTGCTGGAAATGCTGAAGCTCGCGTATCAACTGCCGCTCGTTGAGCCGTTTGGATTCTTCGCTCGCGCCAACTTGCAAGACTTCATATCGCCCCTTGGCTTCCCCGAGGACGGCCAACCACCGCGCCTCGCTCTTTTCCGTCGCAGGCGTGAAACACACGATCTGGGCGTGGTTCTTGACCAACTCGACCACGTCTTCGGTGCGGCAGTCGAGCGTCTTGGCGCGAAGTCCCAGACTGTTGCAGGACTCGATGAGCCACTTCCACCAAAGCCGGTGAATGTCCCCCGGCCAAGCCCGCGTGACTTCCGAAAAGACACGCCGGATCGCGTTGCGGTCACGTGTCGGTTGATCACGGGTGAGCGCACCAAGGATCGCCGCGGCGCTGTCACCCGATTCGGGGGTCGTGGTCATGATCGTTCCAAATTAACTGACGTCAGTTTCACGAACTATAAAGCACGAAAAGTATTTCGTCAATATTGTATCGTGTTTTTGGTGTCGCATTCCGAAAGAAAAGTGCTAGAATACGGATAGCAACTCGGCGATACACTTT
>JBCBLJ010000752.1:0-4149 GCA_038520195.1 Planctomycetota bacterium | reverse complement strand
CCAGCGAGAAAGCCATCGCTGTGAACGTCAATCGACGTGTGGCAGTCTTGGCACGTCATTCCCTTCTGATAATGGATGTCCTGTTCCATCGCCAAGTAATGCTTGGTGTGCAACTTCGGTTGGCCGCTGCCATCGGCGGCATACGGAGATTCGTAGGGCGTTTCCATCAGCCCTTGAAAAGACACGCCGATGCGTTTGCCTCGGTCATGGCAGGTCGTGCAAGTCTCGACGGGAATGCCGCTGTACGTCGTTTCGTGAACAGTCACCTTGGCCTCGCGCGTCCCCTGGATGCTGTGGACGAGCATGTGTCCCGTTTTGTCTTTTGGGATCGTCGCATCGGCACCTTCGTAAAACCCCTCGTTGCTGTAGGGAATGTGACACGACGAGCAACCCATGCCGCGATAGTCGCCGCGTTTTTGCCGTCCTTTGACGGCGTGATGGCATCGCTGGCATTCCTGCCGAATGTAGGTGAATGCCGCAAGCGTTGGGTCTTCGGCCAGTCGATGCAGCTCGTCGACCTTGAGTGCTTCCGGCAGCGGTTCGTGGCGGTCGACGAAGACATTCGGCTCAAGCTTCTTCAGCCGCGCCATGTACGCCTTGTAGATTTCAGTGCCCAAACGCGCGTTGGGATCGTCCGGGTTCTCAACGGCGTAATTACCGTACTTGTGTTCGTATCCCGTGAGGCCGCCGAAGGACCAGCACACGCCCTGGATCTTCCCCGCTTCGGTCATCATCAACGACCGCCACTGGACTTCAACGTGCTTTGGGTGGCAAACACCACACGTCTTGTCGTTCACCCAGGGGCTTCCCGGATCGCCGCAGAAGAAGTCACCCCCGGCGTGCGCCTTGTCGGCGTCTTTGGTTTCCGTGGGATCACCGCCATGACAGACAACACAACCTGCCGGATCGCCCATCGCTTCCCCGCGTGCGATGATCTGCTGCATCATCTGCGACTCGGGTTGACGAATCAGTTCGATCTCGCCGTGGCATTTCATGCAGCCACTGCGAGCCGCGTCGGGAAACGCGTCGACGAGTTTCTCCGCCGCATCGGCCTGTGCGAAGCAAATGAGAAGGAAGAGCACCGGGGCGCGGGCTGACATGGTGTTGAACCGTTCGGGGCAAATGGCTTCTGCCCTGAAACTCTACCAGATCGACCGCGGCACGCTAACTTCGGTTGCGCGAGCCGGCACCTTGAAAATTAACGCCGCGTGACACGACGCCTTCGCAGACCGACACCGACGGCAAAGCAGCCCAAGAAGACGCTGGCCGATGTGGGTTCGGGGACGGCCGCCGTGATCTGGCCGTCGACCCAGACTTCAAGTGTCTTCACGACGTAGTCACCGCTGTTGTTCGCGAACGTCCAGTCGGGATGCCCCGATCCACCGACTTGGTTGCCAATCCCGAGGTCGGTCGCACCAATTCGAGAGTCGCCCCACTGGTTAAAACCAAACAGGGTTTGGCCAGCACCATGATTGTGAATCTGCATCGAACCGTAGCCGGCATTCCCAAAGCGCTGGTCGCCGAAATCGTAAAGACCGCCTGATGCACCGGGCACGCCCGCTTGGTTGCCCGTCACATAATCTTCCCACCAAAATTCGATGTTCCCGGTGGTGATCCCGGTCCCCGTCACGATGCCGGCCTGGTTCGAGAACACGTTCATATTCGACACGTTCTGCTGGAACACGGCGCCTCCATTACCGTTTGGACCGAGACTCGGCACGCCGATCAAGCCGGCGTCGGTGGTAAACGCGTCGACCGAAACCCAAACGTATTGGAGCGGGCCGCCAGCGCGCTGCAGCTCCATGTGATACGCGATTCGGCTAAAGGAACCGGTGGCAATCGAGCCTGAATTGTCGACGGAATATGGGATCGCCGATGAATTGAAAGCGACCGGTCCGTTTGGAATGTCCAAGCCGTAGACTTGGGTGAACCCGGCCTCTGATGGACCGACAAGGCTCGCTTGGACCGCCGGTGAGCCGAGGAAAAGGGCCAACAGATAAGCTGCGATCGTGCAGCACGATTTTTGAATCGGCAAGGTCATGACGGATCTCCGGTGCGATTTTTTCCCCTTGTTTCCCTTCCCGCGGGTAAACGTACGGCGCCAATCCGCAGAAGCAAACGAACCCTGCGCACTTTCCTCGTGCCCACGAAAAATATCCAGCCGCACGTTTGCGGTCTAACACTTTGCTAAACTCCGCTTCAGAGAATTCACTCTCCGGCATTGAATCGCACCGCAACGTCGAATCACATCGTGAAGCTCGTCAAGCAAAGTCGCCTGTTCTTCCGCCAAGGAAAATCAGACAAGGTCTACGAAGTGGATCTTTGCGAAGTCAGTGACGGCAAGTTCGTCGTGAACTTTCGCTATGGGCGGCGCGGTGCGACACTACGCGAAGGCACCAAGACCACCGCGCCGATGGCTCTTGGTGACGCCGAACGCGTCTTCAATCAACTCGTCGACTCCAAAACGAGCAAGGGATACTGCGAAGACACGGGCCCGCAAATGACCGAACCGAAAGTGAGCAAGCCACTTTCGCCCGCTGACACTGACGCTCGAAACAACGCCATCCTGCAGCGACTACGGGACGGCAAGAATTCGGCTAGCAAGTGGCCGCTCTCCCGAGCCATTTGGCGGGCCGGAGAACTGAAACTCCTCGACGCCGAACCGATCCTGCGGTCACTTGTCGGCATTGATGAGATGACGGACTACTGCGTCGCCTGGGCGATGGCTCGAATCGGGCAGAACACGAGCATTCCGACGCTCGAAAACATCGCCCGATCGTCCTCCAATCGCGGACACGTGCGTCACCTCGCTTCCCAAGCGTTGCGACTCGTTGCCGACGAGGAAAGCCGCGATTCGCTGGTGGAGCAAGCGATTGAATCGTTGCCCGATCCGCTTCGATCGTTCGTGAAAAATGGCTCCGTCGCCGCATTCGAGCAAGCTCTTCTCGAAGGCCTGAACAAGCAATATGAACCGAGCATTCTTTCGGCGCTCTATTACATCGACACACCCGCGGTGAGACCGTCGCTGCTCCGCGCACTCGCCCAGGTTCCCTTGGAACCACCTTTTTTTCAGACCATCCGCCGCCTTTACAAGACCGCCGAATTGCGTCGCGATGGGCAGGTGTTCGGCTTGCTAGGCCACCGATTCGAAACGTCTCGTGCAATGTACCGGCGTCCGTCGTACGTCTGGCGTAACTACCGAAACCCGAGTGCGGAAACGAATCCTAAAAAAGCGTTCAGCGCTCACACCCGAGGTTACCTGAGACGGCGCGTCTGGCGGGCGCTCGACAGAATGGGGAAACTGGGCGACAAGGACTTCGTGCCAATGGCTGTGGGAGTGCTGCTTGCTTTCAGCGACGAAGACGCACAGCCGGTTCGCACCGATAGCCGTTACAGTTGGTCGACGCGTTCTTACGTCAACTTCCAATGGGATCCGTACGGTGCCTACTGGGCACTCAACCAGCTGCTGTTCCGAAACAGTCCTCGCTATGAAGCGATCGATACGCAGCTCACGTATCGAATCGTTCAAGGTGGCAGCCCCAACAGTGTTCCACCCGCGGAAAATGAAGCGGCCTATCCCGAACTCTGGCAAGCGCAGCCGCGCGGCCTAGTTCATTTGCTGACCGACAGCCGTTGTTTGATCGTCCACCAATTCGCGGCCAAGACCCTGCGCAGGTGCGAAGAATTCTGCGAGCAGTTGCCGCTCGAAGTCTTGCTGCTTTTCTTGGCGTCCGACTACGACGTCACTTCCGAGCTCGGTTTTGATCTCGCGATCAAGCGATACGATCCGGCGCATCCGAATTTTGACTTGGTGCTCGCGCTGGCGAACTCGGGATTGCCGCGCGCCCGTGGTCAAGCTCACCAATGGATTGGGGCACAGCGCAATGTGTTTTTCGTGGACACCGAGTTCGCCGCGAAGATCTTTACCTCACCGCACGCCGACACCCGTAACGTCGGCCTCGAATCGACGCATGCGTTGCCGAGTGATCCCCAAGCGATCCGCGCATTGACCGGACGCCTGGTGGCGTTCCTTCAGAGTTGTCGTGAAGACCAGGGCGAAATTGCCGAGGACATCGGCCACGTTTTGCTGCGGCCCAACTTCGGTCCATCCGTCTCGGCACTGGGCGAAGACGTACTGTGCGATCTACT
>JBCBLJ010000726.1:0-4300 GCA_038520195.1 Planctomycetota bacterium | reverse complement strand
CCTCTCATCGGCGCCGGCTCAGAATCCGATCTCCGTTTCAGTGGCGGACGTGTCGGTCACCGAAGGGAACGGATTCTGAGCCGGCGCCGATGAGAGGTCTTCGGATTCAGCGGCCGAAGCGAACACGGTCGGCTGAGCGTCGGGGTCGCCATACGCAAGACAAATCGAACCGAATCGGACACCGACAGGATCACCAGCCGCTAAAAGCCGACGGGTCTCAAGTGCTTCGAGACGGCTGCGTCTCTCTTTTGAGATGAACTTGCGTGCCATGAATCGCTCCGAAAAGAAGAGTGGATGAGCGGCGTAAGGAGATCGCGATTGTACTCCTCGCCTGCGTCGATGCAGTACCACGCTGTTGCATGAAGAACGCCTCGTCCCAACCGTAGGCGGCAGAAGAGCATCACCGATCCGAGCCTTCACTCGACCGAGGATGGCGTTCGCCGCTCCCGTGTGGCGGCGTCGACCCACTCGACGGGCAGTGGCCATCCATTCTGGGCATCGATTTGAACACCGAATTTCCATCGGCCACCCAGTTGGTCGATACGAACCAGCAGCGTGTTGATTCCAGCCTTCAACTCGCATCCGATTCGGTCTTGTCTCGCAATGTACGATCGTCCTTCGCCGCTTGACTCCTGCAGTTGCTCGCCGTTGACCCAAACGGCCGCACTGTCGTCGCTTCCCAGGAATAGTTCCGCGGACTGCGGTTCGTCGACGATCAAATAAGCGAGCGCGTAGCAGCACACACCCTGCCGATTCTCCGCGAGCGTCTCCTCGAGATCGATGCCATTGAGCGCGAACGTCGCAAGTGGCCGCCACGGCTGATCAAGTCTCTCGACCCCAGGAAACTCACTCGCCGCCAGCGTTTCGAGCAACGTCACTTCCGTGGCTGCGCGATCCGCATTTTGAATCGGGCCGAGCAATCGCCAGCGCTGCGGCGCTTTGATCGAAGCGAAGAGCTGTGACTGAATGGCTGTGTCCAAAGACGACTGCTCGATGGCTTCACCCAGCTTCGCTCGCAACTGCTCAACGCTAGCGTCGGGGAAACACCTTCCAGTTAATTCGAGCATCCCGATCCAATCGCTTTCATCTCCGATCCGGCGGCTGCGCAGGAACTCCTCCGCCGAGTCCTGTTGTTGATACGACAGAAGAATTCCCGTTGCCTTGAAGAAAAGATCAAAATCGGAGGGCTGCCGCCGAATCGCACTTCGCAGGACTTCTGTCGCGTCTTCCATTCGATCCATCTTCGCGAGAGTGTTGGCGCGATTGAGCACCGTGACTCGCCAATTGTCACGAACGTCATCGGTCCACGTCGCCGCTGGAATCTGCTCGAGATAGTCGATCGCCTGCACGAAGCGTCGATCTGCCTGCGGGTAGTACCCACCGCGGTACAGCCTCACTCCTGCGCCGAGAATGGCATTGACGACGCGATTCTTCAAACGTAGGTTCCCCGGGTTTCTCTCCGCCAATCGCAGTCGCTTATTCACTTCGACCGTCGATTGCGCGACCACCGGCATCATGCTAAACGAGTACGCGAAGAAGCCAGCGAAAAGAAACCCGATAAACAGTACCAGCGGTAATCGGATTCCCCAGTGCCATCGTCTTAGCTCGGCGAACATTCCGATCGCCAACACAATGAAGGTGACAATCTGGAACCCGTTCCAAATGATTCCATGATGCCCGAGCACGACAAAGCCCGTCGCATGGACGCCCACTATGACGGTGGCGACCACGAAGGGGTACGAGCGAAAGACGTATTCGGCGAGGGCAGCCCCCAGATTTGGACTGGATCGAATGATCGGGCCGGCCAGGACCGTCTCGATAACGCCGGCGGTTAGAAACACGAGTAACGAGCTGAGCGTCCCCAACGCGATGCCGTTTCGCGCCTGATAAAGCGTATCCGATTCGATCTTCCGCAAGATCACCTGGATCTGCTCCGCCCTCGGTTTCGCCGACAACTCCGGATAGTCGTCCAGCAAGTCCTGCAGATCAGGTGTCATTTCCCCGTCGGGGACCGCGCTCGCCTTGGAAAGCATCACGATGTCATTGTTGCCGAATCCCATCGCGAGGACGGAGAGGGTCCCGAAACAAATGAAGAACACCGCGGCGGCCGAAATGACACCGACGATGATGCCCGCCGCCAGATCGGCACTCTTGTCTTTGGTTCGGGCGAGCGCCGCGGTCAAGTAGCCCATGAACATCACCGCGGTCGTAAAGACGACCATGCTCGGAATGACCGCCCAAGACGGCGTATTCCAAGAAGCAAGCGTGAAAGGCGCTTTCACACTGGGCAGTTCTTCGTAGACACTTCGAATGTCGGTCATCTCGCGTTGAATGGTCGCGAGCCACAGTCCCCAGCCCGCCAAGACTCCGGCGACGATGCCGACCACCAGGATCCAAATCGCATTGCCGAAATTCTTGCGAAGCCAGTTCCGTGCGACGGCCGAGAACGAGGGCGCGCGAACCGAAACAGGCTCGCCACGCAACCATCGCTGAAGGTCGTCGGCAAGCGCCTCGGCCGTCGAATAACGTTCGGTGGGTGACTTTGAAAGGCACTTCATCGCGATCATTTCGAGATTGCGATCCGTCATCCCACTCAGAGATGGTCGCTCCGGAGAATCATTGATGACTTGCATCAACGTCGCCATCACGTTGTCGGATTGAAACGGCGGACGGCCGGCCAGCAATTCGTACAGGATTGCGCCGAGCGAGTAGATGTCGACCGCGGTCGTGATATCCGCGCTCCCGGCCGCTTGCTCGGGAGGCATGTAGCTGGGCGTTCCGACGACTGCGCCGGTCCTCGTGAGTTGGTTGTCGCTGCCGACATGTCTCGCCAGACCGAGATCCGTTAGGTACGGCTCGTGCTCCGCGTCCAACAGAATGTTGGCTGGCTTCAGGTCGCGGTGCAGAATCCCGCGTTGGTGCGCGTGGTGAATCGCACGACAGATCTTTTCGATCAGCGCAACGCCCGACTTGAGGTCCGAGCGGAGTCGCTGCATCTCGCGCCCGAGATCGCGACCTTCGATCAGCTTCATCGAGAAAAAGTGGTTCTCGCCCTGAACCCCGCTGTCGTAAATCGGGACGATATTGGGATGATCCAACTGTGCCGCGGCGGTGGACTCGGCATTGAATCGCCGAATTTCTTCCTCCGAAGCGAACTGCCCGCTGAGAATCATCTTCAACGCCACGACGCGATCCAAGCTCTTGTGGCGGGCCCTATAGATGACCCCCATTCCGCCGCGCGCGATCTCGTTCAGAATCTCGTAGTCACCAAAAGTACTACCGATCGCGCTCGATGAATTCGACCGCGTCGGAGAAGCCGTGGGCTCGGGAGGAAGCGTCGCTTGGTCACAGTCTTCGACCGGTAAACCGGGCTGCGTGAGCCCATCGGGATCAAGCGCTTCTGTCTCAGGTTCAACCCGTTGCCCCTCGTCCGCGTGTTCTCCGCTGGACGGTGGTCGAGGGTTACTCATTGGGTCTCAGGAACAGCTTGCGTCGACGGAGGTTCGACAACGCAACCGGTCGCGTTGTCACGCACATCGTAGCAGCGACAAGTGCCCCGTGGCGAACCGGAGACTACTTTGCCCAGCCTCGTTGTCTCATCCGCAGCAGAATCTGTTGTCGTAGCACGCCCTGGTCAGCTCGCAACGCGATTCGATAGTTTGCACGCGCCATCTTGAGGTTACCTTGGTCTTCCGCTTGAAGCCCTCGCTGGAACGCTTCGTTGGCGCGTTTCTGCTTTGCATTCGCATTGGCTTGGACGCGTGACTGAAGGTAGGCCGCCTGTGACGCCTGGTGCGAACGAAGCATTTGCGTGCTGACGTTGTCCTCCGTCGGATTCCCGTAGTAGCCACCGACGACGGGGGTAATTCCCGTAACGAAGGGACTGATGGTCTGACTGCTAATCGACCCCGGCGCCCCATTGAGAGTCGTCACTGACGGCGTCGTCGAAACGCTCGATCGATTGCTTCCCTGGGCAAACGAAAAGCCGAGAGACCCGCTGACGCCGCCCCGCTGAAATGCCACTCCGCTGCGCAATCCGGCATTCGGATCGGGATTGCCGAACGCCGGTAACAATGGTGGTCCACCGCCAAAGTTTGCGAACCAATTGTTACCTTGGAGCGACCAGTTGATTCCAGTGCTCTCATAGAACGAATTGTTCAAATTCTGAAACGGGACCGAAGTGACGACCTGTTGGGCTACGGCCATCTGCGCGAAGACCGCCAGTAGGACGACGGAACAGGCCTGACGAAAAGTGAACCTCATCGAAAACTCCCCTGGTCGTAAACGACACGTGCGGATT
>JBCBLJ010000984.1:0-2740 GCA_038520195.1 Planctomycetota bacterium | reverse complement strand
GAGAACAGAATACCAGCGAACAGACTCCGGCTGCCGGACTCCCTTGCGTCGGCTAGTGTTGTCACGGCCAGTGTTCTCACGCCATGAGTGGATCGCTTCACACTCCGTATGCGGATCGTTTCTACGCGCCGAAGCTTCTGGAGAGGTCTCGACGCTGAACCGTCACGAACGGAGTGTGAAGCGATCCACTCATGGCGTGAGAACACTGGCCGTGACAACACTAGCCGACGCAAGGGAGTCCGGCAGCCGGAGTCTGTTCGCTGGTATTCTGTTCTCTGGTATTCTGTTCGCTGGCATCACGTCGAACAGATTCGTTAAAGCTTGCTGGTCGCTCATCACATTCGCAGCCTCCGCGACGGTCAATCGCTTTTCAAGACGCTGATCGTGGCGACGCAACCGGCGAGCCCGCCGGATAATTCGACCGTTGCGTGATGCAGTTTTGCGACTCGATAGGCTCGGCAAAGGCCTAAACCAAGTCCCCTGCCCGCCTCTCGGCCGCTGTAGAACGGATCGAAGGCGTGACGCGATTCCTCGGCCGTCAGCCCCGTGCCGCTATCAGCGATGTGTATCAGCCAGCGTGGGTCTCCTTCAGCGGGTTCATCGGATTCGATCGAGACGACGACGGTCCCGCCAAAGTCGACGGCTTCGACGGCATTCCGCACCAACACCCGGATGGCCTCCAGCATCATCGCATGATCGACCGATGCGATGGCTTCGTGATTGAGCTCCGCGATCAGCCGAATGTCGCTGTCTGCCGCCGTTTCTCGAAAATCCTCCACCGCCTCGGTCACCAAGACATTCAAGTCGACACGAGTGAACGTGGGCTCGGGCGGATTGGCGAAGAACATCAACCCCGAGATCATCTCGTGGGCGCGATACACTTGCTCGACGATCCGATCCAGCGTCGCGGCCCGCTCGGGATCCGACTCGCCGTGCTTGAGTTGTTGCGCACGGGCGGAAATGTTCGCCAGCGGATTGTTGATTTCGTGGCTCAAGCCGTAGGCCAGTTGCTTCGCCGCGGCGAGTTTCCGTTTGTTCGCGAGAGCCGACAGATTGTTCGCCAAGACCTGTTCTCGCGTCCGGGCACGAGCCATTCTCTGAAGCAAACGGCTACCATCGTGCGTTGGCGGTGGGCCGGTCTCTTCATCCCAAATCAGCGTCGGCACCGACCACTCGACGTCCGCTGACGCACCGAGCACTCGTAACCAACTCGCCGCCGCGTGCAACCACGTCATAGGATCCTGACGTCGCGCCGCCGCCATCAGCCTCGACCACTTTCGTTGGTGCGCGACCTGGACGGAAGGCGCAGCGAGTAACCAATCACCGCCGGAAAAAAGACTCGGTGCGGCCGTCAGAAACCACTGCGCCAACTCTTCGGCGGTGACTAAGCGATCACCCGGCCAAGTCAGCGCGGCGAATATTTGGAGTGGCGGATCGGAACGAAATCCGGCCAGGAGCTGTCGAACGGCGACCGAATCGGAACCGTCTCCTTTGGGAGACGCCGAAAGAGCTTGGCCAACGGCGATCGTCGCGACATCGGAAAGCGGGAGCCAAGCACGGACGCTGTCGCACTCGATCGGTGGAAACACGCCCCACCAGCCTAGACTTCGATCCGTCGCAGGCATGGCAAGACCGTTCGTCGGCTCGTGGAGTTGGGCCACCGGACTCATTCAGTTGGTGACGTTGCGCTCCATCTCCAGCAGATCACAGGCGCGGTTGACGAGGTCGTCGATTGCGAACGGCTTCTGCATAAAGTCATTTGCGCCCGCCGCCCGCAGTCCCTCCACCTTGCTGTGTTCGACCATCCCCGAGATGCAAAGAATCTTCACGGTATCCAATGCCGGATCGCTGCGAACTCGCTGACAAACCTCTTTGCCGTTGATGTCCGGGAGCATGACATCGAGCACCACCAAGTCGGGTCGAAACTCCTTGACACCCATTCCCGCGTCAAACCCATTGTTGGCGGTGCGAATGTCGAACCGGGCGTCCCGTTCAAAACCGTCGCTCATCAGATCGACCAGGTCCTGGTCATCGTCAACGATCAATAGCTTTTTCTTGCCGCTCTCGAGCGCGTCGGTCGGAATGCCGTTGTCCTTCATGAACAAGTACAGCTGATCCCGCGGAATCCGACGAAACTTACTTCCGGGAACCCGGAATCCCTTCAGCGACCCGTTGTCAAAACAACGAATGATCGTTTGCTGACTGACTTTGCAAATCTTGGCCGCTTCGCCTGTCGTAAAGACCGTCTTCGTGGTCATCGCAGAAACCATCCTCCCTGCCGGACGAGCTGTTTCCCAACCGTAGCAACAACATCGGGTCCGCTTCATGATTCAGGCGAACACGACGTTCGTTTGCGATGCAAGCAACCACTTGCGCCGCTCGGGCAAATCACAAAGCGTGGTGACTCGTGGTTTTTAGCAAAACCGCCGCGTTTCCGCACAAGAGCATTTCACCGCTAATTTGCGTGAAAAACGTAAGCAGCAGCAAACTCCGAGACCCTCGATCTTGCCAGCTTTGCCCGACTGCCGAATCTTATCGTTTTCCGTCGTTGCGTCAAGATAGGTTGAGCGCAGCTTTCAAGGGGTAAAGCCGCAAATTTCGTCGAATTTGAATCGCGGTGAATCGCTTTTTCCACGTTTGCCCCAATCTCAATTGGAATTGGAAATGACAAAGCGACGCGGAATCGGCGCATCCCAATTGGCGGCGACACGAATACACGAGTGCGCGCCTTGCACTTCGT
>JBCBLJ010000376.1:0-7771 GCA_038520195.1 Planctomycetota bacterium | reverse complement strand
GAGTGGACTACCGATCCTGCCGATGATTTTGCTGGGTTCGGGGGCACTGCTCATCGCGAGCGGCACGTCCAAACGCGAACGAGCGCGACCGGGGTCGGCAAGCGGCAGCAGTCCCAACCCGATCGCGACCTCCAGTGGGTCGACGGAGAGGAAGTCTTCAACCCGCTTTTGGTTCGCTGCGGGACTCGACTGTTTTTCGCTCTGAGCCGATTCCCGTCGCGCTCGTTCGCGTTTGGACGTGCCGCTCGCGATGAGCAGTGCCCCCGAACCCAGCAAAATCATCGGCAGGATCGGTAGTCCACTCATCGTCAGCAGCAACAGGAAGCCGCCGGCGATGACCAGTGCCCGTGAACTGCCGAGCAACTGCGCGATGAAGTCACCCGGTAGATCCGACTTTCGCGTGCCGCGCGTGACCAGAACGCCGGCGGAGAGCGCGATCAGGAGAGACGGCAGTTGGCTGACTAGGCCGTCACCGATCGTCAAACGGGTGTAGGTAGATGCGGCTTCAGCGACCGACATGCCAGCATTCACCACGCCAAGGTACAGGCCACCAACGAGATTGATGGCGGTGATCACAAGTCCCGCGACCGCATCGCCACGCACAAATTTCCCGGCCCCGTCCATCGCGGAATAGAAATCTGCTTCGGCAAGCAACTCCGCGCGTTTCGCCGATGCCGTTGGCGCGTCAATATTCCCGGCTTGAACATCGGCATCGATCGCTGATTGACGACCCGGCATCCCGTCGAGCGCGAAACGCGCCGCGACTTCACTGATCCGCGTCGCTCCCTTGGTGATGACCACGAATTGGACGACGACCAAGATCAGAAAGATGATCAATCCGATTTCGATCTGATTACCGCCGACGAACTTTCCGAACGAGTGAATGACGCCACCGGCGGCGTCATCGCCCAGCACGGGCGCATTCTTCAGGATCAATCGCGTCGATGCGATATTGAGCACGAGCCTCGAGAGTGTGGTCGCGAGCAACAGTGTCGGAAAGACGCCGAATTCGAGCGGTGTCTTCACATGAATCGCTGTCAGCAGGATCACGACCGCGAGCGCAATGTTTCCCGATAGCAGTAAATCCATCGCCGCGGTTGGGAGCGGCACGAGAAGCACCACCAAGCAGGCCATCAGGCCGACCGGGAGAAGCAAGGGTCGAATTCGATCCGTCACCGCCACGAAACATCCTCTTCGCGTCGACTGGTTGGGCAGTTGAGCGGAGATTACTCAATTGGCGGCGCTTAGAACCAGAGGTTTCAACAGGTTTCAGCGTCGCAGCACAGGGACGAGGCTCCAGTCGAGCGATGCGCGCTTAATGAGGGTTCGGCGAAGCGTTTGGCCGCCGAGTCATCTCACCGAGTGTACCGAGACCGCATCAACTCTTCAGGCCCATGAAACGCACGTGAAACTGATTCTTGGCGAAGTGCGTGTTGAGGCAAGGAGCCCGCGGATCGCCGAGCGTCAAGTCCGGAGCAAGTACGACGCGTTAGTTCGCGGGCAGGTGCCGCAAAGAAAGTACGCCATCGATCTGTCGCAATTTGTCGAGCACGCCGTCCGCTGCCTTGCAATCGAGGTCAATAATCGTGTACGCGACTTCCCCTCGAGATTTGTTCAGGAGGTCGGCAATGTTCATGTCGCCTTCGGCGAGGATCGTCGAGATCTGCCCGACCATGTTGGGGACATTCGCATTGGCGATGGTGATTCGGCAGCCACCGGTCCTCGGCATCACGGCTTCGGGAAAGTTCACGGAATTCCGAACGTTGCCTTCTTCGAGGTACTCCTTGATTTGGTCGGCGACCATCACCGCGCAATTCTCTTCAGCTTCTCCCGTGGAGGCTCCGAGGTGCGGGAAGGAAAGCACCTTGGGATGTTTGAGCAACGCGCCGGTCGGAAAGTCAATGACATAGGCGCTCAGGTGGTTGGCGTCCAAGGCGGCCAGGACCGCTTCGTCATCACAGATACCGCCCCTCGCAAGATTCACGATGATGCCTCCTTCGGGCATCATCGCGATCCGTTCTTTGTTGACCAATCCGCGGGTCGCGTCGAGCAACGGCACGTGAACGGTGATCGCGTCACACTGAGAAAACAGGTGATCGAGGCTAATCGCTTGCTCAACATTGCGAGACAGTTTCCATGCGCTCTCGACGGAGATCAGTGGATCGTAGCCGATCACTTTCATCCGCAAAGCACTCGCGGCATTTGCAACTTTGACGCCGATCGCGCCGAGCCCAATCACGCCGAGAGTTTTCGAAGGTAACTCCGACCCGACGAAGTTCTTTTTACCCGCCTCCACGGCTTTCGAAATTTCTTCGTCGGTCCCGTCAAGCGTGGATGCGAACTGCATCGCGGGCAGAACGTTGCGAGATGCCATCAGCAGGCCGGCCAGGACCAACTCTTTGACGGCGTTGGCATTCGCCCCGGGCGCATTGAAAACTGGGACGCCGCGCTGCGTCATTTGGTCCACCGGGATGTTGTTTACACCCGCGCCGGCTCGACCGATCGCGACCACCGAGTCCGGAATGTCCATGTCGTGCATCTTGAACGACCGGAGCAAAATGCCGTCGGGGTGGGTCATTTCCGAGGCGACCTTGTATCCCTCGCTTGGTAACCGCGAAAGACCTTTGACCGATATGTTGTTTAGCGTGAGGATCTTGTACATCGAGTCGATTGGCCGACAGGGTGGGTGAGAAGTGTTTGCGATAGGGTCAACGGCAGTTGAGCATTTGCGACCGCGCCTTGTTTGGCATGACTATTCAGTGCGGCACTGGGTTCGCGTGCGTGTGGGGGCGGTCGGTCTTGATGGCTCCGCCGCCTTTAGTGTTTGGCGGCGAAGTCTGCCATAAACTCGGCAAGCCCTTGAACACCTTCGGTGGGCATGGCGTTGTAGATACTCGCTCGAATGCCGCCGACGCTGCGGTGTCCCTTCAGATTGACGAAGTTGTGTTCCGCCGCCTGCGAGATGAATTCCGCTTGCAACTCATCATTGGGCAACGTGAAGGTCGCGTTCATCATCGAACGTGAAGCGACTTGGGCGTGTCCGGTGTAAAAACCACTCGAGCCGTCGATGGCTTCGTAAAGCAGTCTCGCCTTGGAGCGGTTGGCGGCCTCCATCGACGTGAGTCCACCTTGTTCCTCAAGCCATTTCGCAACCTTGCCGAGTACATAGATGGCGAAGGTCGGTGGAGTATTCCACTCCGAGTCCGCTTTCGCATGGTTGTTGTAGTTCAGGTAGCCCGGCAATGAATCGGACCCGATCTCCAACAGATCACGTCGCATGATCACCACCGTGACGCCGGCAGGGCCCGCATTCTTTTGCGCACATGCGTAAACCATGCCATAGCGATCGATCTCCAGCGGCCGCGAAAGGAAATCGCTGGAGGCATCACAGATCAATGGCACGCCGGTGGGGCAATCGGGTTCGGTTGGGAACTGGACACCCTGGATCGTTTCGTTGCTGCAGTAATAGAGGTATGCCGCGTCATCGGCGATCGAGTAATCGCCCGACGCCGGGGTGCGATCAAAATTCGATTCGCTGGCGTCGAACGCGACGTTGACGTTGCCTTCCTTCTTGGCCTCGTTGATCGCCTTCTTTCCCCAGGAGCCGGTCTGCAAATAGGCTGCCGTCTTTCCTGTATCGCGGAGCAAGTTCGCGGGGATCATTGAAAATTGAAGTGCCGCGCCGCCCTGGAGAAAGAGCACGGCATAGTCGTCGCTCACTCCCAGCAATGATCGGATGGAGTTTTCCGCGTCGTGCATCAGGTCGACAAACTGCTTGTCGCGATGACTCATTTCCAGGAGCGAGCTCCGGGCGCCGGGGAGGCACAGCAACTCGTCGCGGACTTCTTCGAGCACCGGGACCGGAAGTACGGCGGGGCCGGCGGAAAAGTTGTAGGCTCGTTGATCGTTGGCGGTAGCGGTCATCGATTGGGGTCAAACGGGGAATTTGAATCGACCGGGGTCGAGAGGGTCTGCTCGCCTGTGTCGTTTGCGGGGATCCTCCGCAAACGACCGCGGGACGGCGATTCTATGACGAAGCCATCCGATGCGGAAGGAGCATCGATTTAGTCGTCAAACCCGAACTCTCGTAGCCAGTTCTGGACTTCCCCGGCGTCGCTGATATCGGGCTTTTTGCTACTACCCTCCCCTTCCCCGTTTGCGGGCGCCAGGCGTGCGGTTTTCCCCGTCGCCAAATTTACGACTCCGTCGGTCAAATCATCCATCCAAGGCTCGCTGTCGGACTGGGCGGCGCCCCGACGGCGGGCGGCCACCTGCACACGATGGTCGGAGGAAACCACCATCAGCTGGCGTGGCGTGTGGTGCGCTTGAATCATCTCCTCGAGCAAATCGTCCGCCGTCGGGTAACCGATCGCAAATCGGACTTCGATTCCCTGGTGCACGTAGGTGGGAGGTCGGTCTTTTGGTGGGTTTGCCGCATCGAACACGACGCAGGTTCGGTGACGTATCGCCTCTTCGAGATGATTCGTTAGGTCACGCAGTAGCCCGGCGCGGTGTCGTTCGAGCCAGCGCGCGTCGGCGTCGCGGCCGGGACGGATCGGTGCCGAAACGTTGTAACCATCAATGAGAAGCAGTAGCGACATGCCATCGATTGTATCGCTTCAAGCGTGATCGACCGACCACGGTTCTTGGCCCCACCTTCGCTCCACTTTTTGTCTTGCAGACGCGCTGGATTGGGGCAACGCGACTTTGGCTATTTCGAGTCGGAGGCCACACGATCGTGCTTTGGATCGTCGTCGGCCACATCCGCGTAGACGATGGCTGACAACCACAGAAGACAGAGCACCTGACCCGCGAGCGCGGCCATCGCAATCGCGACCGCACCTTGTCGGCCGATCAGCAGCCAGGTGACCGCGACGACAAGACATGCCGCGACAACGCGACATCCGATCGAAGCCAGCGGTTTCCCGCGACCCTTCACGTAGCTGTCGAGACCCTGAAGAATGCCCTTGATCGCAGCCACCGGCGCGAGCCAGAGCGCGAAGTCCACGGCGGGCGCGAATGATTCCCCATAAAGTAGTCGAACGACAAATCCGATCAGCAGCATGAACGCGATCGTGCAGACCGTTTGGATCGCAATCGACGAGGCCAAGATTCGGTGCACATCTCGACGCGTCAGACGCTTTTGTTGGTCGGCACCGGCGTTAAACAAGAACAAACCCATGGTATTGGGGATGACCGTCAACGGATAAACCGCCGGAACCATCGCGGCATAGAAGCCTTGGTCTTGAAGGCTCACGAGCCAAGTCACCAGGAGCAAATCCAGACGGTCAAATAGATCCGTTGCAAACATGTTGAAGGCGTAAGGTCGGCACTCGTGCAACAGGCTTTTGACGTCCGGCTCACGATCTCCCGACATTGGCTTCGGTAGGCCCGTGAAACACGCCGCCATCGAAATCAGCGAAGCAAAAACAAAGAGCCCGCAAGCGATCGGCAACGACATCCCAAATGTGAGATGCGTCAGTAGCAGCAGCAGCGGAAACGCCGCCGCCGCAATCACCCGTCGAAGGTTGTAGGTGCCGAATTCTCCGCGACCGCGATCGACCGCGGTCATGATCAGCATGACCTGCTGGCCGGTGATGGAAAGTGAGCACACTATCGCGAGCGGAATTAGGTAGCGTTTCTCGGGAGGTAGCGCGACGGCCGACAACAAAAACGCGACCACCGTCGTCAGTCCGCCGACGGTGAGACCCAGGCGAAGGGCCGCACGGCGCAATCGTTGTTTGTCGATCGCGGACGCCGCCGCATGTCGACAAATCACTTCCAGCCCGCCCAGCAAGCCGACGTAGAGCAGTAGCTGCGAATAGAGAATCGCCGTCGCATACTCGCCGCGTCCGCTCGGGCCGAGCAAACGCGCCAGGAGAATGCCTTGAGCGAGTTGGAGCGCGACGATCAAAAACGCAACGCCAACCGTGGAGGCAAACTGCATCGCGAGTCGTTGGACGTCCCGTCGACCCTCGGCTGACCGGCCACTCGCGTTTTCGGCCGGCGCCGACAAGGCTGCTCCGGGTAGATCGGAGACTTCGGGTTCGGCGGACTCTCGAATCATGATCGGGAGTATAGTTCCCGAGCCCAGGCGTCAATCGAGTCCTTCACGGACTTGGACCGTTTGGCCACGATTGAGCCGGTAGGCCTGCCACACAACGAGGCCGCTGGTTCCTACGACCAGAGCAATCGCGCCAATCATCTTCCAGTTGGGCGGACCGAAGGAAGGCAACTTGATCGACCGTTTCGGTTTTCGTTTGTACTGACTGTGGTCGATCGATCGCCTTGGCGGACGCTGGTTCGGCGCCGGGTCGACTTGCACCTCTCCGGCGACCTGATCATCGCCGACGTCGAGATTCACCGAGGCAAGAGGCTCGTCCGCGGTTTCGTCGATCTCGACAGGAGTGTCGTGGAAATCACCGAGGTTCGATCGGCCGCGGCCGATGTCCGTGTCTCCATCGACGCCCATCTCCGGGCGAACGCCATACTCACTCTCGAACTCGGCCGCGTCTTCCTCCTCGAGGAACTGCGCGACGTCAAAGCTCTTGAAAGATTCGGGCGTCGTTTCAGAAGGACTGTCGATGGGGTCCGGCGTGACCGCCGAGCTGTCACCGGATTCCACCGAAGTGGCCAGGGCTGGCTCATGGATCGCTACCGTGAATGCGACTTTACCAAAATGGATTTCGTCGCCGTCTCGCAACACACGCCATTCGCGAGGCTTGATCCGCACGCCGTTGACGTAAGTGCCACGCGTGCTTTTAAGATCGAGGGCGCCGAAACCGTCGTCGTTTCGAAGGAGAAGACAGTGGCGGCGGCTGACGGACCGACTCTTCGGCCGAATCTGGCAATCCTTGTGGCGTCCCACCAAGTAATACCCAGGGTGAATCGGCGCGGTCGTTCCGCGATTGCTTCCCCGAGTGATCTTGAGTTCGACGGACATGGAGAATGAATGAGTGTGGCAGTGAAAAGCCAGCGGACGGAAAGCTTACCGACAACGCTGAAG
This sequence comes from Planctomycetota bacterium, assembly GCA_038520195.1. Classification (GTDB taxonomy): domain Bacteria; phylum Planctomycetota; class Planctomycetia; order Pirellulales; family Pirellulaceae; genus Stieleria. The sequence goes on along the minus strand of JBCBLJ010000376.1, from coordinate 765 downwards.
GCACGCGAGTGTCATTGCCGACAACTCACGCGAACCGCGTTCTATCCGGTCGGTATGACGATGACCTTGCCTTTGTCCGTTTCGGTCTGCTTGAGTTTGATACCCGAATGGTCTTCTTTGGTGACTTGGTAAAAGGTGATGCCGAGGACCACGAGCAAGGCCATGATCGACATCGCCAGTCCAACCCCCAAAAGCACATTTTGATTTGAATCGCGGGACGCGGCCGCCGTCGCGGGTTTACCAGCCGTGGCCATTGGTGCTTGCGGAATCGCGAGTGGCGAGTTCACGACCGGGGCCATCGCGCCGCCGGACATCGTCGAGACGTCGATCGGTGGAAGACTCCCAAAGTCAATCTCTTCAACTTCGGAAATGACTGCCGGTTCGACATCGCTGAGCGGACCGCTATCGTCCAACGAGCTATAGCTCGACGAATCTTCCGCCGGGATTGCATTGCCCGACGCCAGCGGTCGATTGGCTAGCTCTGACCGCGAGTCGTTGGACCCGGAAATCCGCCTCAATTGGTGGAGCAGTTCGGCCGCCGAAGCGGGCCGATCCGCCGGACGCTTTGACATCATCCGTTGGATCAGTTCGTTAATCGCCGAGGGGCAATCCGATCGAGTGGATGCGACCGTCGGTACTTGTGCTGTTTGGTGTTTGGCCAAGCGTTGTGCGATGCTTGTGCCGCCAAAGGGTGGTTTCCCGACCAAAAGAAAATACCAGGTACAGCCGAGCGAATAGATGTCCGCCCGGGCATCGACCGATTGG
>JBCBLJ010000057.1:0-18394 GCA_038520195.1 Planctomycetota bacterium | reverse complement strand
CGTGAGCGAGGGAAAGGCTGGAATCCCTCGCTCACGCGTCGGGTTACCGTTTTTCCAAGCAGCGTCATTTAATGACCGCGGCACTAGGCGTTATGACCGACCTCGATCTGACAAGTCTGTACTTTAGCCAGCGCTGCCGCGTGGTGCCACTTGGCGTCCCAGAATACTTGATGCTTGCCCGGTGTCCGGCGTTGAGTATCCGTCCGCGGAATTGCCACACGGCTGAGCGTCAAGTAAAGACAGAGTTTCGCACCGAAGAGTCACTCTTACTTTGGCGGGGCCGGTGGCAGCTTGCCACCGTTGTCTCGAGCTCGATCAAAATCGGCGCCGAGTTCGCGAATGATCGCGTCATTGATTTGCTTACCGAGCATCTCGCGCGTCTTGGAAAACATCTTGTCGATCTTCTTCCGCTCGGTTTGATTTCGCGTTCCGATCTCCTGCAGAAAGCCCGCCTGGCGTCGCCCCATTTCATTGGCCAACTTCTCGTTGGTCGGTTGCTCCCTCAGCTTTTTGTAGAGGTCTTCGGCCTCTTCGGTTTGACCTTTGCGCAATCGTTTTCGGATTCGCGCGGCAAGCAGTTTACGGACGGCGACGAGGTCGATGATCGCATTTTGGACGCCGCGGATGTAGGCCTCCGCCTGAAGCCGCAAATCGTCGCCTTTCAAATCGGCGACTTCGCTCTCGGTCAGACCGGGGACCAGGGGGAGTCGCGCCAGGACCGCGCCGCCGTTCTTCACGTAGAGCAACCGCATCGGCCGTTCGCCTCTTTCGATGTCCAATCGGCCGTCCCAATTGGTGCGCCCGACAAACGTCATCGACTTGCTCTTTAGCTCGCGCTCATACAATTCGTATCCGATCAGCGGCATGTCTTCGCGGCCTTTGACGTGCAACCGTAATTCGGTCGACTCATCGCGCGGCTTGAGTCGCATTCCCATGCGAAAGGTTCGTCGGTTCTTGCGACCTTGGAGTCCGCCTGCTCGCCCCGAGTAATAGTCCATCTTGATTTCCGGACCGGTCTTTTCGACGGTGATCAGGCAGGCCCAGTCGATCGCACCAGGCGGCGAGATCGGCGCGCCGACGCGATCATTTTTTCGAAGCATCGGTTGCAAGGCGTCGCCGACACGGACATCCGCCGGTGATTCAGGATCGAGAATGAGTCTCCCCGCGCGAATCAGGCCGACGGCGTTCTTGTGGCCTGCGTCGTCGATACGGACCATCGGCGAAAAAGCACGCGTGACGGAGTGACCGATCGTTTGCGGCAGATCAAAACCCGATTGAAAAGGTGTTTCGATCACCGCACCAAAATGCTGCATCAGAGTTTCGAGTTCGATCGCCGCGACCATGCCTCGTCCAAGTTCTTCACGGATGCGGACGATGTAGACCTTGTCATAGAGCTTCAGTGTTTCGAAGACGAGATCGCTGATCGGCAACCCAATGATCTTTGCATTGGGCTTGGAATTGTTTTTCGCGTCGATCTTCTCCAAACGCATCGCTTGCCCGCGAGTCACGACCACCGCTTCGGTCGATTCGTCGGCCCATGTCTCGGCGAGCGCGAGGGCATCACCATCAATCGCCTTCATGAGATCGGCGGTACCGAGCATCGTTTCGTCACCCTGTTCGCGGGCCCGACGAAGGACCATTTCTCGCATTCCCTTCGTCACGCCGACCGAGGAGACGTACGGCTTGAGCGTCTTGATCGACTGAATTCGAACCGCATCGTCGTGATCTTTCTTGACGGCAATCACCGGATCCGATGCGACCAATTGTTCGAAACTCAGATCTTCCATCGAACGGAACGCCACGGTCGCAACCGCGGGCGGCGCATCCAAGACCGTCGTTCGCCAAATCGCATTGAAGTCGCGATTGAGATACTCCGTCACGGGCTCTCGAAGCGTCTCGGCGTTGTACTGCGGATCTTCCGAGACGATCCAAACCAAGACCTTGTAGGGCATGTAGTCCCAAGGCAGTTCGGGATCGATCCCGTCGGCCGGTTCTTCTGCGACGGGCGTCGCCGATTCGGCGGACTTCTCTTCTTGACCCACGGCTTCGATGGTTGGACAGATCAAGCCGAAGGCGAACGCGGCCAACAGCCAATTGCGGAGCAGCTGACTCAAAATTCCAATCTCCAACTTCCGGCATTCTGATACAGGGAAACAATGCGGCTTCCGATGCCCGAGACATTGGATCGATAGGCGAACGAGTCGACCATCTGCCAGAGCGGCAATACCGGTAACTCATGGTGCGAGATCGCATGAAGGTCCATGAGACGTTGTCGGACTTCACGCCAGTTACGTGCTTCTTCCAAACGCCTCAAACCCAGACCGATCAGTTGATCCTCCGACTTCGCGAGCCCACGTGGTCCGAGCAAGCGACGCGCGTCGATAATCGGCTCCCAAATTGCGGAGGAGACATACACGATGTCGGCGGTATCGGGTTCGGGATAAGAACGGCCCACCGGTAGCTCGACCAGCTCTACCTCCAGTCCCATCAATTCCCACTGACTTCGAATCGCCTCACAGGCGACCCGTGAAAGGTTGTCGGCTGGAAACGCCAGACGGACCGGGCGAAGTTTCGGCTTCGGTTCACCCTTTCTCTCCGCATCGGCCGCCATCAGGGACTTACTCAACTCGATCAGCAGCTGTCCCAGGCTCGGTTCAAATGTCCGTGGAGTAATGTTTTGGTCGTACGCATAGCTAAGCGGATCATCGTCATCGAGTCCCGCGGGGAACGGACCTGACAAAACCTTGCAGCCCGGCGATTCCAAATTCTCGAGCAGCTCCCCATTCAAGATGTCTTCGCGATCGATTCCATACAGCAAGCCACGACGAAAGTTCTTGTCGGCGACGAACTTGTGATCCGAGCACGGTACCAACATATGAATGGTCGGAAGCGGGTACTGCACCACTTTGACATCTCGCTTTTCCCGCAAGCGAATCGCGTCGGCGGGAAACAGCTGATCGAGGACGTCTATTTCACCCTGCAGTAACTTTGAAACGGCATCAGATCCGGACTTGCAACGAATTTCGCTGATCTCGCGTGGCTTTCCGCCGTCTCGATTGGCACGTTTGGCATCCTCGGTGAGGACAAACCGTGTCTCTTCATCGGTCACCGAATCGATTCGGTAGTCGCCGGTCGGCCCGCCGACTTTACCACCGAACCAGCTCGCATCGACGTTGATCTGCAACAGGCACGTCGGCAAAACGTGCGGCCGTCGGAGCTGACACTGGATCCGTTTGGGACCGTCGATGCCGATTCCTTTGATGGCCGCAGCCCATGGCGAGAAGTAAGTGGATTGACTCGGGTCGGCACGCATCGCAAGTTGATCGGCCAACCAATCGACTTCGATCGAATTGAGCGGACTGGGAAGCTTTTCCTGTCGCAGAATCAGCTCAAGCGTTTGTCGGTCCGGTGTCGTCTCAACGTTCCCGAACAAAAACTCGTATTCACCGCCTTCGGGCGCGGCCCCCTGAATCTCGAACAGGGTGCGGTAGAGCAATCGGCCGGCGCGACGGGCCGACCAGTTGTCCAAACGAACGGGGTCAAAAACGGTAGCGCCTTGAAGCACGCCGACATTGACCATCGGATACGTTTCTTCGATCCTTCGGACCAATTCCACGCCGCCCGAGATATCCGGCTTGAGGTACAAGCTTTCCTTCGCCCTACGCCGCGCGAGTCGGAAGTCTCGTGCCCGTACGGCGGCAATGGCTTGTTCGCGTTTCTCCTGCGCCATGCTCAAGAACTCGCCTTCCCACTTCCGGATCGCGGGAAGATCAAAATCCTTGTAGTCTTTCTTCAGACGCGCGAGCAGCACCTGTGCGTTGTCAAAGTCACTCTCCTTCATCAACGCATCCATCAACTCGCTCGTCGTCAGACTGATCGCCTGGATCACTTGCGATTGCTTGTAGCGAGGCGCGAAACGGTGGAGCTCCTCGAGCATGGCGAGCGCTTCCTCGCGTTCTTCTTTGCTAGCGCGTTGGATCGCGTTTTGCCAAAGGAATTCGGCACGCAACTCGGTCAAACCTCGTCGCCGCGGATAGTCGCGTATCAGGATGGAAAGAAACGGATAGGCGCTGACAAAGTCACCCCGGGCGATGCGATCGCCCGTCTCGCGCTCGAGACGTTTTTCCCAGAAATCGATCGTCTCGACGTCGCCCCATTTGACGACGAACTCGTTGTCTTCAATTCCGAGAACCGAGAACCGGAGCGTTCCTCGAGGCGTCTCCGCGGGCATATCCCGGATCGGCAATCGACGTGTCTTGACCCATCCGCCGCCCGCTTTCTGAGTGATGTAGATGATGTCGTGCGGCTCCTCCTGGAGCAGCCCCAAACCCGTGTCCTCCGGTTTACCGGATTCGGCGTAGTTAAGAAATTGGGCGTGGAGCGATTGCTCGCACACAAAAACCAAGAGCGCTGCGATCAATGCCGCAAAGAGTTTTTGTTTTAATCTCATTGATCAACCGAGTTCGGGATCGGAATGATGTAAACAACGCCTTCTTCCCCGGGGACCAACAGGCGATCCTTCAGCGGCATCGGGGTTGCCGAAAGTGGCTGTCCGAGCTTGGTCAGCCCAATCAGCTGACCCGCGGAGGGATCGATCACCGCGACCCAACCTGGCTTGCCACAAACGACGATCTTGCCGTCCAGCATCAAAGGTTCGCCGACCGGTGTCCCCTTAGGTACGGGCACACTGAACGTAATTTGTCCATCAGGCGAGATTCCACGAATGGATTGGTCGTTGGTCATCACCAGCGCCACATCGTCGGCTGTGGCGGGGCCCCAAGTGATGCGGCCGTCCATCAGCGACTGGAACTTGGGCTTCAGCGTGACCAGATCAAGCCCGACGACAAAGTCGGCGGCGGGCCCACCGGTGGCCGTCATCAGCGTGTTGCCGACGCCCGCGATAGTTCCGAGTGTTTCGTTCGGGAGCTGAGCCTGCGCGAGTTGGCTGACTCGGTCACCGACACGTAGTCGATACACCGACTTGCGGCTGTCCGCGACGACGACTTGGCTCGAGTCATCGGGGAGCCGAACGACGTTGGTCCATTGGACCTGGCCGATCGGGTTGCTGACCGGCTGGAAGGGGTTTCCCATTTGCGACCCGGTCAAGAAGTTCATCGTCACCGCGCGGCCCGTCGTCAACGGCATGAACAATCCACCGCCGGCAACCAAACCGCCTCCAGACGGCTGGCCCGAAAGGATGTTGAGGTTGACGAGGCGAATCTTTTCGGTCTTTCGCGAGGGGTCGTAAACGGCGACTTGCAGGCCGCCAGTGCTGCTGGCGCGGTTGATCAGCAAGCGACGTGTTTCATCAACCGTCAACGGGTCTTCGAACCGCATGATGACACCGACCTCACCGCGATTCTCGATCGGCGCGGTGGTGGCACCGGTTTGCAGCGCACGCGAATCAAGTTCATACAGCGCCGCTTGGCTGGTCAGCGCCAAGACTCCTTGGTCCGTTTGATCGAGCATGACGACCGGCGCCCCGATGTCATTTCGCCAAAGCTCCTCGCCGGTCTCCGGTACGACGGCGGTCACGCGAATGCCTTTGGTGCCGCGTAGTTGTCGGGCGTGGACCAGCGCGTCGCCGATCGCCAATGGCTGACCGACAAAACGATCACCTTCATGCTTGAACCAGTCGGGGACAACGCGTTCTCGGTTGACCTGCAACTCATATCGCCCGATCCGTGAACCAGTCGTCCACATTTGACTGCGGCCGACGGCCATCTGAGTCAACGTGGGGCTCCCGTAGGACGCGAGTTGCCTGGCGACGACGGACACCTTATCGGTCTCGGACGTATTCTCGACATCGAACACAAGAATCTCGCCGAGGTCGCTGAGCACGACGAGGCGTCGCTGCTGGGCGATCACCGGTGGAACGACGACGTTTCCAGCGATGCGAACGGAATCCTGGGCGCGACGGACACCTCGGCCAGTGTCGTCGACCGCCAGAATGTGAACGAGCGCGTAGTCGGAGCCTTTGTTCTCAATCACGAACAAATGCTGCAGAAGCGGTGTCGGCGGGACGGCGATCGTGCCCGAGGCGTGCGCCGTGTAGAAGCTTTCGATGCTGCTTCCGTCTCGACTGTTGAGCACATACAGGTTGCTGTGGTCGCCTGGGATATAGGCGACGGAGTTTCTTGCGTCGACGCCCGGCCCGACCTCGAGCGCTTGCGGCATCTGCTGTGCCCAACGCGCGTCGCCGGTGATGGCATCGATCGCAACGAGCCGCCCCGATTCGGTCGCAACAAAGACTTCATCGCGGCTCACGATCGGTTGGTTGAAAGGCTCGCCGATGCTGGTGCGCCAATCGACCTTGCCGCTCCGTCCGTCGCTTCGTTGCAGGGCGAGCGCGTCGGACTCGCTCAGCAACACCGCGGTGCCTTCGTCCAATCGCACCGGACTGTGGTCTTGGCCCGAGCCAACATAACGCCGCCAGAGCAGCGTGCCGTCTTCGCCGTTGAACGCCAGCACGGAGCCCTTGGAGCGAATGAAGATCACTTCGTCGGCGAGGTCCGGGACTCGACGTCCGGCGCGGGCGTTGAGAACGATCGAACGTAGCGCAGTCTCGGGTTCGGCGTCGATCAAGCTCGGCAGATTCGCGCTCGACTGGACAAGCCGCTGCTGAATCGCGCTCGCCTTGGTGATTAACTGCATCAGGCGTTCGTTGTCTGCCAGCTCCGGAAAGTCCTTCAGCAGTTTGAAGCGCACGTCGTAGGCTTGTTTGGTCTTTTCTTCGTCCAGCAGCTTGGTCATGACATCGACGGCTTCATCCAACCGCTCGTTCCGGTTGATGTCACGCATCACGCTGCCGCGTGCTTCGGTCACCGCTTTGAGCCGGCCAGACAGCGTCGTCCGCATCGCGGCGGACACGTAATTTGGGTTTTCGGTGAGCTCGATCATTTCGTCGAGCTTTCCGACCAAGTCACGTTTCGCGGTCGTTTCGGCTTTCTCATCGGCTTGGTCGGCGATGTTCTCGGCGATTTTCACCAGCAGACCCGCGAGGTTTGCGCGTTCTTCTTCGAGCCCCGCTTCGCTTTCAAGCGGCGGCAGCTTTTCCTGGCTGAGCTGGAGTGCGAAGGTGGGGTCGGGCATCGGCTCGGCCCGATACAACTCCGTCATCGTGACGCGGACGCGAGCCAGCGAGCTGTGCTCGTTGGAATCACCGAAGGTGTCCAGGAAATCCATGTATCGGTCCTGGGCACCAGAATAGTTCTGGTTGTCGTAAAGGTCGTTCGCCATCTGGATGAACTTGTCGGCGTCCTGTCGTGACAAGACGAAATACAAGGCGATAGCAGACAGGATCAGAAATCCGATGATGCCCAAAAAGCCGTAGACTTTGAACGAATCCCACTGGTTCTTCTCGGGTTCGCGCCGTCGTCGGGTCGGCTTCTTTTCCATCGCCGGGGCAGCACCGAGTTCTCCGCTCAATCCCCCACCGGCCACCGGAGCTGCCTCGACAGCTACCGCTTCAACGGCCACCGCCTCCACCGCTTGGACCTCGACCGCGTCGGCTTCAAAAATGTCGACGTCGGCGGAGACGGGCATTGCTTCGACGGCCTCGACCGGCTCGACGCCATCGATCATGGCCAAATCGTCTTCGACGACATCGGCGGCGGAGACCGCGTCGTCGGAGTATTCGCCGCTGCGAAGCTCACCGATCAGCTTGGTGGCTTGAAAGCGTGTGAGCTGTCCGTTGTCGACCAACAACTTGGCGACCGCTTCGGGCGTCACCCGCGCGCCACCCTGATCCAGTTGCTCTCGCAACGCTTCGATAATCTCTTGGTCCAAGAGACCTCGTTGCTCGAGTTGGTCGATCAATTCATTAGCAAGCATCGTAAACGCGCATCCGTCGGATTTAGAATTTCAGAACCGAGAAAACCTTGACCCCCGCCGTGATCAAAAGCCTTCCACCTGAGTGACCTGGATCGGGGCAAAACCGGCAAGCGTGCCAGCATCCATCGCATCGACCAGGAATTGAAGTTTGCATTGTTCGTGAACCTTGATCTGCAACTTCATGCCGTTGTTGCTGCCGTCGATCGCTTTCTTCAGCGCCGTGATCAAGTTTTGCTTTCCTGGCGTCTCCTGCTCCCAATCGGGAGCCATGACAAGGAAAGAACCAAATTCATCGATTTGGATTTCGGTGGTGTCAACCTCTTCCTGTTCCTCGACCTCTTGCGAACTGGGCAGTTCAGTCTGCTGCTTCGGCATCTTGATTGACTTCTGCAAGCTAAACGCCGCGGTCACCATGAAGAAGATGAGCAACAGAAACGTGACATCGACCATCGGGGTCATGTCCAATTCGTCTTCGTCGCGCTGCTTGCGAACGAAACCGTCGAGATCGTCGTCGTCATCATCGTCCGGCGGGAGGGTCGCCGCCGGAGACGGTTGAACAACGGGGGCCACCGCGACCGGTGCGGCCTTCACCGTCTCGACCTCGACCGGTTCGTCGCTTGCCGGTGGAAGCGGCGGTGGCGTACCGCCGTCCAGTTCGGGGACGTGCACCGCGGTATCGCACTGTGGGCATCGCACGCGGCGACCCGCCAACGAATCATTGACCTGATTGATGGCACCGCATTGAGGGCAATTGACGGAAATCGACATTCGCTTTGCAAGAACTAGAAGAAGAGTTGGTTAACGCTCTCTGACCGCGATGTACGTGTATTCCACGTCCGGGAAATTGTCGCCGATGATTTTCTGGACACGCGTGACTTCGCCCACGCGAACCTCCGCAGCGCCCATGATCATGACGTGGTTCTTTGGCCGACCGATGGTCGTCTTCAACTCCTGGTCGATGTACTCGACGAGCTGCGCCGCCTGGGTCTCCTCGTCGGTGCTCAGTTGAGTCCCGTCGACACGAGACAGAAGAACTTTGTCCTTGCCCGCCGGCTCGATGAAAATGACGGCCGAATCTTTCGCACTGATCGCCTCGCCGTTGTCGGCGTCAGGGATCGCCCCCATTTGCGTCGGGTCCATCTTCGAACACACAACGAAGAAGATCAGTAGCAGGAAGACGATGTCGATCATCGGCGTGATGTCCATCTCGCTGTCATCGCGTTTGCCGCGTTCGAGCTTGAAGTCATCTTCTTCATCGATGTCCGCGTCGAGCACTTGACTCATTTGACGTTCCCACCGACGCGAGCCAAACCGGACTTAAAGGCGTCGAAAAAACGGCCCAGTCCGGAACCAACCAAGTCTTCCATCTTGGCAATCTTGATGTTGACGTTGGCGACAAGAATCATCAACGGAATCGCGATGGCAAGACCGCTCGCGGTCGTGACCAACGCGACACGGATGTCGCCGGCCAACTTGCTCGGCTCGACCGATTCGGCGGTCGCGAGTGTTTGGAACGCACCCATCATTCCGAAAACCGTCCCGAACAATCCGATCATCGGAGCGCTCTTGATCACGGTGCTGACCCAGCTCAGTCGATATTCGAGGTCCGACAGCACGTCGCGCTGGAAACGATCCATCATCATCTTTCGCGAGCGGCGGAAACCAAGTTGACGGTTCGAAACCGCGATCTCGATCATCTGCGGGACCGCGCGGGCATCTCCCTCGCAATACTCGAGCGTCCCGTCAAAGTTTCCGGCGGCGAGCATCTCCTCGACGTCGTCCATGAACAGGTCTTGTTCTTCCTCACTCTTGAACCGTTTCTGATTGACGCGGTTCCACACCACCACGATGCAATACAGCCCCCACAGCGCGACCGCTCCCAGCGCACCGTAGGTCGCGTTCGCGATGATATCGAAAAACGACAACTCAGCAAAAATCATTGACATTCGTGTCCTTCAATCGGTTGTAGACTCGGGTGGAGTAGAGGTGTGCGCACCGCGTCTCGGTGAAGCAACGGATTGTAATTGCGAGGCTTGTTTGCCGGAGCAGATAAGTCAGTCGAACAGACGATCACCGAACGGTTCAGCGCCCCGGTCGATAGCGTTGGCTGACAACCTGAAACTCAAAACCGTTGTCCCCTCGAACGCTTTCGAAGACGGTCTTTGCGATCGATCCGGGCCACGTCTTCTTCTTTTTCTCGCAATAGTCTTTTTCGATGTTCGCGAGAAGGTTTTCGAGGTCCGCCGGCACGAACCGAATGACGTTACGACCGGAATAACTAATCCCCGCGGCGCTCAATAGCGCCCGGTCAAATTGAATCAGCGGATTGCTGAGTTTCCAAGAGAAATACAGGCGTTTCTCGGTTTCGGGCTTGTTGTTGACTTTGCGCCGAGGCGAGGAAGCCAGGTTCGACGCCGACTCAATCACATTCGCGCCCCCGCCGCCGAAAGCCGCCAGCTCGATCTTGTAAAAGTCAAGTTGGGTCGCGTAGTCCTTTTTACCACGGGCGTTGAACTTCATTTCCCAGCGTTCGCTACGCGGGATCACGTCGTCATTACCTTCGGGCCCCGGCGGCCGATTGTCACCTTTGCCGTCACCGCTGACCGGGTTATCGGCGGACAGGTTCGAGACGGTTGCCGCCACGGTGCTGACCGCGTCGGTCACCGCTTGGATCGTGTCCTCGATCGTCGGCTCGAGCAGTTCTTCGATCTCTTCGTTGCTCGGCGGCTCAAAGTCGCGTTCGAAACCCTCAGGATTGTCCGCGCGCCCCTCCGGCTCCTCGATCAAGATGTCAAGCGGTGCGGGTTTCGGTTCGCCACTGAGCAGCCAGATGATGAACATCATCGTCACGAAGGCGCCGAGGAACATGATCAGCGCGAAGAAAAACGAAGTGACCGAATCGAAGCGGCTGACTTTCAACGCTTGCCGTTCCAACTCGCGTTCCTCCTGAAACGCGGTCTTTTCGCTGTCTTCGACCGTTACTTCTTGATCAACTAGGTTGGCCATCGTTTTTGAGACTCAGTTGTCTAAGAAAATGTATCCAGGACGCATCGTGCGGTACCAGTCACGCCATTTCCGCTGAGCCCGAAAGAGCTCTTCGTTGGTCGGTTTGTCCGGCATGCCAAAACCTTCGAACTTCCGGCTGATGAATCTTAGTCCGTCGCGGGCGTAAACTCGCACGCTCTTGTCGGGATCGCTTAGTGCGAAGATCAGCGCCGGGACCACGCGAAGCTCATCGCTAGTCCCAAGGACGCGTGCCGCAACCCGGCGGGCTTGCCAAGACTGACTCCCGCGCACCAGCCGCTCCAGGCGGTCGAGCTGAGCCGACCTTTGAACGGGGTCTTTGGGCAACTCCGCCTGTTCCATCATCGCTTTGCCATCAAGCTCGTCGGCACCATCGTCTTCAAGAAGCGCGAGCATATCGGTGAGTGCCTGCTTGGACTCGGGAACGACAACCTGGCCGTTGACCATTCGCGAATTGCCAATGTCCGTCCCAAAGCCTCGGCCGCCGATCTGGGTCGCACCGACACTGGCGCCGAGGGCGCGTTTCGTACTGCGAATCAGAAAGAGCACCGCGAATGCCGTGCTGGCCTGAGAGGACGTGTGCGCCTTGGCGGTCCAGCCGCCGGATGGGTCCTCGAGAGCCTTCAGCTCATTGACAAGCTCGTTGTACCACGGTGGGCTTGGATTGGTGGTTCGCCCTTCGGCGACTTCCAAAAAGCTTTCAAAACGTTCGGTTGTGTAGCAAAAGTAAAAGAACCAGTTCAGACTCGCCTGCTTGGATTCTGGGTTTCCGCCCGCCCAATTGGCACCGCGCTTGATCGTTCCTATCAGCCGACCTTTGTCCACTCGGTTACGCATTGCTTCGCGGCGAGCCGCGTTGGCGTCCGGCTTGTAGATTTTGACCGCCTTGGGCATTCCCACGATCTGTGGCCCATCATCGAGCGCATCCCCCCAAGCACCCAACGAATCGGCGGCGATCAGCATGCTGCTGCCGGCGGCGAGCGTCAGCCCGGGCGTCACTTCCTTTTGGGGTATCAGAGCGTTATTGCGAGGCAATTTCCCTTTGTAGGGCCATCCGCCGCTGGGGTCTTGAACGAGGTAGAGATAATCGATCACACGATTGATACTCGATAGATCCGTCTTGTATCCGGAACGGTCCAACATCCAGACCGCCAGGATCGCGTACTGGGTCTGGGAAATGTCCCCGTCACCCTCGTCTGGGTAACCAAATGCGCCGTGATTCTTTTGTGCTTCCTGAAAGAATCGCTGCAGCTTGGAGAGCTCGGCACGATATCTCTTGGGACCGACTTCACAAAGCAGCAGCGTTGAGACGGCCGCTTCGTAGTTCCCTTTGAAGGTGTGTTGTTGCGAAAGGTCGTTCGCGAACTGTCGCGCCGCGGCGATCCCCGCCTTGACCACCGGACTGGATTCGTCGTGCTCGACCTTGAAGTGGGCATAGGCACAGAGCACCGCCTCGCCCCGGTCGTGTGGCGGCTTTTCCTCGATGTATCGCAGTCCCCGTTCGACCATCGCTTGCACGACCGGGTCTTCGGGGGTGTATGCATGGGCGCCGCCGGCCTGAACAACGAATCCGGCCAGGACAACGAATCCGGCCAGAATGAGCAGTCCCAAAGCCCGACTTCGGAAAGTCAGCAATACGTTCATAAAAATCGACCCTAGAATGATTGATGTGGCCGCCCTGAACCAATTGACGAGAAAGGGCATCATACCCTACGATCCCGCGTTCTCGAATGAGCCTTTCCCCCGACGCGACCGGGATTCGCGTGGCGGTGGCGGTCATTCACCTTCGCCGGGTCGGCATGCCGACACGGCACTGGAATCAACACCTGGTCAGGTAGCTCAGTTGGTAGAGCACGGCCCTGAAAAGGCCGGTGTCGCCGGTTCAAGCCCGGCCCTGACCACTCTTTCTCCTCGCCGACGACTGTCCCGGCACCTCCGCTTTGCGGTAATTTAAAGCCCCCCGTTTGATCAAAGACCCACGTTCGTGACGAACGTCGGGACTGGCAAAGGATCGCCCTTTCTTCCGTGGCGACCTAATTCACCGTTACCAAGCTAGGCGACGGCATTAGCACAGGGCGAACATTGGCAAACGACTTTCTGCCAACTTTCTTTTGGCTCGCAAAAAGTTCTCTCCCACCGTATCGATCCGCCTCACAGCGCACGGTTCGACGGCTACACTGTCGCGATTGATCAACCGAGGCGGCTTCGTCAACCTCCAGTGAGTTCGCACTTTATCGTGGAAACTGCTTCAGAAGATTCGGCACCCAATCCCTATCAACCTGGCGACGAACCCAAGCCTCCGCCGGAGACATCCGACGGCTCGAAAAAATCACGCGGCTCCGGCGAGCAATGGGGAAGCCGGATCGGGGTGATTTTGGCGGTCGCCGGCTCTGCCGTCGGGCTCGGAAATTTTTTGCGATTTCCAGGCCAAGCAGCCGCAAACGGTGGCGGCGCTTTCCTGCTTCCCTACTTCATCTCGCTGTTGGTTCTCGGGATTCCGCTTTGCTGGGCGGAGTGGACGATGGGCCGATTCGGTGGACTCCGCGGATTCAACTCCGCGCCGGGTATTTTCGGCGTCATCTGTCGCACGCCCAAAGCCCGCTTTCTGGCGGTTCCCGCCTTGCTGATTCCGCTCGTCATTTACATGTACTACGTCGTGCTCGAAGCCTGGTGCTTGGCTTATGCGTTCGGCTACCTCAACGGATCCTTGATGCTGGGCAATGACGCCGACGCGTACTCCAGCTACTTCAATGAATTCGTCGGCATCGACAGCAACGGAGCCGTCTTTGATGGCTCGACCAATTTGATCTACTTCGTGTTGTTCACCTTCGCGGTGAATTTCATCCTGATCTATCGCGGCGTCGCCAAAGGCATTGAAACCTTTTGCCGATTCGCCATTCCGTTGATGGTCGTTTGCGCCCTCTGTGTCCTGGTTCGCGTCCTAACACTTCCCGCAAAAGACGTCGACGCGGGCCTCGGGTTCATGTGGAACCCCGACTTCTCGGCGCTTTCGGACCCCAAGACATGGCTGGCGGCCTCGGGCCAGATTTTCTTTTCGCTATCGGTTGGTTTTGGCGTCATCGTCAACTACGCCTCCTACCTCAAAAAGAAAGACGACGTCGTGCTCAGCGGCTTGACCGCGTGCAGCATGAACGAGTTTTTCGAAGTTTGCCTGGGCGGTCTGATCACGCTCCCTGCGGCCTTCATCTTTCTCGGAACCGCAGTCGGAAGCCAAGGGACGTTCGGACTTGGATTCAACGCCTTGCCGAACGTCTTCGCTCAGATGCCATTGGGACAGTTTTTCGGTTTCCTGTGGTTCTTCATGCTCTTCCTCGCGGCGATCACCAGCAGCCTTTCGATGCTTCAGCCGGTCATCGCGTTCCTGGAGGAAGGATTTGGAATGCGACGCGCCAAGTCGGTGACGCTGCTCGGCGCGATGACCATCATCGGTAGCGGGTTTGTGCTTTACTACTCCGCCGGACTCACCGCGTTGGACACGTTCGATTTCTGGGTCGGAACGTTCTTGATCTTCCTTTTGGCCATGATCCAAGCAACCATCTATGGATGGGTCTTTGGCATTAAACGGGGGGCAGCGGAGTCGGCGATCGGCGCCCAGTTGAAGGTCCCGATGGTCGTGCAATACATGCTCAAGTATGTCGTGCCGGTCTACCTCTTGGTGATCTTCGTCGCGTTTGTCTTCAACAGCCTTCCGGACTCCGTTGACGAGAACGGAAAGGTGGTCGCCGGTTACTGGTCAAAGATTGCCGGCGATCTGGTGGTCCAGCGATCATTGATTTTCATCGCTGCGGTGATCGGCGTGCTGACCTTGATGGTTCACTTCGCCGGACGACGCTGGATCAAGCAGGGGCGATTCGCAGAGGCGATCGAAAAGTAGGCCGCGACATGGCGACAACGTTCGTCACGCGAAACAGTTGCAACTTTGAGTGGAGAGACGTTGAATGGAACCTGCCGGATGGATTGTGATGAGCGTTTCGGTCGGATCGGTGATCTTGCTGCTCACCTTTTGCCTATCTCGAGTCTTGATGCTCCCGCCCGTGACGGATGACGATCCTGATTCATGAGGCGTGTCTGCATCATCAATGTGGTCGGGCTGACCCCTCGGTTGCTCGCCCACGCACCGGCGATCCGTTCGCTTGCCGGCAACCCCTCCCCGAATCGGCTGGAATCTGGTGACAAGAACATCACTCCCTGGACAAGTCCGCTTCCGGCGGTGACTTGCACTTCCCAGGCGACCATGCTGACCGGGCTCGCCCCGCGGGATCACGGGATCGTCGGCAACGGTTGGTTCTACCGAGACACTCAAGAGATCCGCTTTTGGCAGCAGGCCCGTTCGCTGATCAACGGGAAAGCCTTCTACGATGACTACGAGACCGCCAAGATGTTTTGGTGGTTCAACCAGTCCTCCACGGCAAAGTACAGCTGCACGCCCAAACCTCATTACGGTTGCGATGGTGCGAAAGTCTTTGACGTACTCGATCACACCGGTTGCGGTCTGACCGATCAGATCGGGCCGTTTCCCTTTTTCACTTTCTGGGGTCCCGGAGCCGGTCTCGCGTGCAGCCAATGGATCGCCGACGCAACGGCGATCGTGATGCGGGAGAAGACACCCCAGGTGACGCTCGCGTATCTGCCGCACCTGGACTACGACTTTCAACGCTACTCCGAACCAGACCCAGCTCGAGTCGGCGAGGTCGATCAATGTGTGCAGACGATCCTCAACGCCGCCGATCAGATCGACGCGCAAGTCGTGGTCGTCTCCGAGTACGGGCTCGTCCCCGTCCGACGACCCGTCCACTTGAATCGACTACTACGCGGGATCGGTATGCTTTCGGTCCGCCGTGGTCCCTTCGGGGAAGTGTTGATGCCGGGCGAGTCCCGAGCGTTCGCAGTTGCGGATCATCAAGTCGCACACGTCTACGTCAACCAAAGCGAAGATAAAGCCAAGATTCGTCAGACGCTCGAAGGTACCGAAGGAGTCAGCGGCGTCTTCGAACCCGATGAGCTGGAACTGGATCACCCCCGCGGCGGTGATCTGATCGTGTTAGCGGACTCAGACGCTTGGTTCACCTACTACTACTGGGACGATGACGCGGACGCACCTGATTTCGCGCCAACGGTCGACATTCATCGCAAGCCCGGCTACGACCCCTGCGAACTGTTCATGACCAGCAAGCTGCGGATGGCGGCCAGACTGATTCAGAAGAAGCTCGGTTTTCGATACAAGATGGACGTCATTCCGCTCGATGCGACGCTGGTCAAAGGCAGCCACGGATTGCATCCCGAACCGCTCGATGGGCCACTCGTGATCGGCCCCAGTGATCGCGAATGCCTACCCAACGACATGCGCGGCTTCGCCAACTATGTCCACGCTCTGCTTCGCGAATAAAACGTGCGTCACGGCTGACCGACGAGCTTGCCAAACTGGTCCAGGATTTCAGTCATCGAAAGCGCCGGGCGATCTTTCGTCGCATCGCTGAGCCGCTTGATCGTATCCATCGAGAGGATACCGGTGGATCGAAAATCGATGCCGCTGACGACCGGGTCATCGGGATACATTCCCATCAGCTTGGTCTTCTTGAACCGGACGTCGGCTGTGATTGCAGGCGTCGGACCATTGAGTCGCATGCCCTGCGTCTCCAATCGATGCAAGTTGGTTCGATCATCACTGGTGACAAACACCTGGACCTGGGGGTCATCCGCCGTGCAGTCCGCTGTCAGGTGCAACAGCAACAACTCCATCGCCGTTTTCGACGCGTCCGCGGCACCGGTGACGGTGTCGTCTCTTTGCTGAAACGTAAACGCCAGCGCGAGCGTGCGGCCCAGAATATCGTCGCGCGGGGTCTCGGCGTCGACCGCATCGGGCACCAAGCCCAAAGCGCGGAACCGCCCCACCGCGATGCTGATCATCGGTTCGGCCTTCACCGTCATCCCGGGCCGCTGAAGTTCAAAAAAGGCAGCCTGGCAATCGGTACCGAAGTAGGGTCGATTCTGGGCGTCACGATGCAAGACCGGCTGTACCGCCAGTCGGTGGTCGGCAAAGTACTTCGTGACTTGCCCGCGAGTGACCGCGGGAAGTTTCTTTGTCCCCCCGGCGTCGAAGGTCAGACCAATCGTCATCGCCGTCATACGTCCCAAGTTGCCCGATTGCCCGCCTCTCGCGGTGCGCGTCAGCGGCGGCGAAACCGCGACGCCCGGAACGATCAACCGGCATGCACGGTCCGCCGCACTTCGGTAAGAGCGGAACACTTCGCCCTTTTCGAACGGGAAGGCATTCATCGTGGTCACGTCGCCCCGATCCGGCGTCGCACCGATGACCCCGACTCGAAGCGAGATGTCGCGAGCCGTGCTTGACTCAGCATCATTGCCACCGGCGTCGGCATCTATCGCGGTTCCGAATGAGCCGAGCGTGAGGTTCTCGAGTTCTTTCCTGCGATCGGCGGCATCGTCATCGACGACGTTCGTCACCGCGTCATTCGAGCTGGCCCCTGGGCCCGATTGTGTGAAGTGATAGCCCAGGTAGCCACTGACTCCGATCGCCAAAAGAGCCGTGAGTCGTTTGAGTGTCTTTTGATCCATCACACGTACTAGGCAAAAAGGGGAGAATGAGGATGAGAGAGTTCCCGCAAGCGTAGCGCCAATCGTCGCGCCGCGTTCCGCGATGGGTCGTCCGTTACCGCCGTTCGAACCGACCATCCCAGTTCGGTTCCAATATCCCAAATCGTGACAGCCAACTGCCCGCGTGCTTGGATGGGTGCGGTGATCCCGAAACGCTTGACCCCCGACCCACCGATCATTGCCCCTCGATCAAAGCCGTAGCGACGCCCATATCGAAGCATGGAAATACAGGTCAGGCTCGCTGTCGGTGTAAACCAGCCGCGGCGTTCGATCATCGGCAACACCATCGGAAGACCTTCCACCGCGCCAATTCCCCACGAGAGCTCGCCGGCGGTCCCGTGTTCGCGTACCGAGCTGAGCTCTTGGTGCACCGAGTCCAGCAATGCATCGTCAAGGTGCGCACGTGCCCGACGCACGTAGGCAAACCCCACGTGATTGGTGGTCGAACGGCGGTCCTTCCAGTCTCGCATGTGGACGGGGTTCATCACCATCGCGAAGGTATTCTTGGAATTCGCACCGGGTGAAAGATCGCCCAGGGCATGCATCACTGCGGCAACCGCAAAATCGTTTAGCGGGATGTGTACGCCACGAAGCCTTGCGCGCAAATGGTCGGCGGGTTCCGGAGCGAGGTCCGCCGCGATCGTGTCCGACGCGATCTGACGCAGTGGCGGATCGATTTCAACGTCGTGCTCCGCCGCGTCATTCACCGCCGGAACGACGTGTCGATCGAATCGCACATTGCGGCCTTTGATCGTCGCCCAAGTATTGCGGAGATCGGGAATTTTGATCGGTCCGCCGCTGGAGGCGACGCTCTCACGAGCAACACGGTTGGCGGCATCTTCCGAGCTGTTTCGATGACGAATGCCATGAAAGTCACAGAGAAAGTCACCGACGATCCGCG
>JBCBLJ010001108.1:0-2076 GCA_038520195.1 Planctomycetota bacterium | reverse complement strand
TCCCAAGTCCCCGGAAGACGCGATGAAGTTCATAACACGCGATTGGCCGCCCGCGTCGACCGTGATCGAAGTGGAGAGCGCCGAAGCATCAAGGATCAACGAGTCGCCGATCTGTAACTCAGTTCCGCCCAGCAAAATGGTTTCGCCGCCAAGACTTGCGTCAAACGTGATTGTGTCTTCGCCCGGCAAGCTATCCGCAAACGCAATGGCCTCACGAAGTGATGTCACTCCATCGCGCGAATCCACCACATCAAGATTGGTGCTGACGACCAGACTCGCAAGCTCATCGGCCTCAAAGGCCCCCATGTCGACGATGCCGACCGAAACTCGGCTAAAGCCTTCGCCGCGTTGATCAAATGACAGCGGGTTGCCATCCGCATCGACCGCCAAGGCGTTGTCACCGGTGTTGATGGCGGGGCTATCGGGTAACAGAGCGTGGGTCGGCGTCGGTCCACCGTTGTCCGCCAGATCAGCAAGCAGCGGATCAAGCGGTGCGGCTTCCGTTCCGGTCAAGTTGCCAACGTTTCCGTCGATCGTGCCCAGACCATCCGCGTTGCCGATCAGACTTTGATTGATCGTGAGCGTTCCCTGTCCTCCATCACGAAGGAAATCCGCCGGAATGTCACCGGCTGTGTTTTCCGCGACAATCGAGTTTTGGATCGTTACGAGCGCGTCACGGACTTCGATTCCCCCACCTTGATCGGCATCGCTCGTATTTCGAACGATTGTGCTGTTGATAATAACGAGAGGATTGTCACCGAGCCCCCTAAGGATGCCACCGCCGCCGAAAGACCCCGTCGAATTTTCACTGACGGTGCTATTGAGCAATGTCAGGCTCGAATTCGGAGCATTGATTCCGCCTCCGCCACGACCGCTGGAATTCTGGCTGATCGTGCTGTCGGTGATCGTTGAGAGGCCGCTTTCCAAATGCAATCCACCACCGAATTCTTCGATAGCTTCGTTGCCTGTAATGTTGCTGGCCGTGATGGTGGCATTGCCGCGAAACACCAAGACCCCACCACCAAACTCTTGGGCGGTGTTGCCGATCACGTCGCTTTGACTGAGGACGAGATCGCCATCACGAACCTCGATCCCGCCGCTGTTATCACCACTCGAGTTGCCACGGATGACGCTGTTGGTGACGCTCAACGTTCCAGCGGCGTTAAAGAAAATCCCCGCTCCGTCTTCCGTACCGGTCGTAACGCCGCCAGTGATGGTCAGGTTGTTGATTCCCAAGTCCCCGGAAGACGCGATGAAGTTCAAAACACGCGATTGGCCGCCCGCGTCGACTGTGACGGAACTGGAGAGTGCCGAAGCATCAATGATCAGCGAGTCGCCGATCTGTAACTCCGTTCCGTTCAACAAAATGGTCGCGCCAGCCAGACTTGAATCAAACGTGACTGTATCTTCGCCCGGCAAGCTATCCGCAAACGCAATCGCCTCACGAAGCGAAGTGAGCCCGTCACGCGAATCGACAATATCAAGATCCGTTGTCACCGTCAGGCTCGGAGACTCGTCCGCTTCAAAAGCCCCCATGTCTACGACGCCAACCGAGATTCGGCTAAAACCTTCACCTCGTTGATCAAACGCCAGTGGATTGCCATCGGCATCGATCGCCAAGGCATTGTCACCCGCGTTGATCGCAGCACTGCCGGGCAATAAAGCATGCGTCAGCGTCGGACCACCGTTGTCAGCCAGTTCGCCCAACTGTGGGTCGAGCGGATTGGCTTCGGTTCCCGTCAGGTTGCCTACGTTGCCGTCGATGGTACCCAAACCGTCCGCGTTGCCGATCAAGCTGTGATTGATCGTCAGCAGGGTCTCGGTTTGAGTACGCTGGACATCGGAAGAAACATCACCGGCGGTGTTGTCGGCAACAATCGAATTTTCGATCGTTAGCGGTGCCGAAAAGACATCGACGCCGCCCCCTTGACCGGCGACGGTTGAGTTGCCAGCGATGGTGCTGTTGATGATACGAACCGGTTCAGCTCCCACATTGATACCACCTCCCCCATCGCCTAAAAATCCGCCAGCCGAGTTTTCGCTGATCGTGCTGTTGATCAAATCCAGGCTCGCTGC
>JBCBLJ010000999.1:0-2677 GCA_038520195.1 Planctomycetota bacterium | reverse complement strand
TGGTCTTGGAGTCCGGGGTGACCAGCTTCGTGAAGGATGCCGAAAAGCAGGTCATGAAGCTGAAGAAGGACTACGACCGCGGTCTGATGGCCGACGACGAGCGATACAACATGGTGCTCGACGTCTGGTCCAAGACGCGTGACGATATCACCAAGGACATGATGGCGGCGATGGAGTCCGACACGCGTCGCGGGGGTTGGTACATCAACCCCGTGTTCTTGATGAGCCACTCCGGTGCACGGGGCGGTATCGCACAGATTCGTCAACTCGCAGGCATGCGTGGTCTGATGGCGAAGCCGACCGGCGAAATCATTGAGACACCTATCAAGGCGAGCTTCCGTGAAGGCCTCTCGGTGTTGGAATACTTCAGTTCCACTCACGGCGCTCGAAAGGGCTTGGCTGATACCGCATTGAAGACGGCGGACAGCGGATACCTGACCCGCAAGCTGGCCGACGTCGCGCAGAACGTTGTCATCACGATGGATGACTGTGGCACCACCCAGGGCATCACCAAGGGTGTGATCTATCGGGGCGAAAAGGTCGAAGTCGGCTTGTCCGAATCGATCAATGGTCGCGTCAGTCGAAAGGCGATCGTGAACCCGGTCACCGATGAGGTCATTGTCGGCGAGAGCGAAATGATCACCCCCGAAATCGCTCGAAAGATCGAGCAAATGGGTGTTGAGAAGTTGCAAGTACGTTCCCCGATGACCTGCGACGCGCCACTGGGTGTCTGTCGCCGCTGCTACGGAATGGACATGTCAACGGGAGCCATGGTCGAGGAAGGGATGGCCGTCGGAATCATCGCGGCCCAGTCGATCGGTGAACCGGGAACTCAGCTTACGATGCGGACGTTCCACATCGGTGGCTCGGTCAATAAGATCCAGACAGATTCGGACATCAAGAGTAAGAAAGCCGGCGAGGTTCGACTCACCCGAATTCGCGCGGTCGAGAACACCGAAGGCAAGCAGGTCGTGCTGACCCGCAACGGCGAAGTTGCGTTGGTCGACAGTCGAGGTCGCGAATTCGAGAGCTACCCGATCCCCAACGGTGCAACACTGATGGTGGAAGACGGGCAAAAGGTCGAGCCGGGTGCGATCCTTTGCGAATGGAACCCGTACTCCGTTCCGATCCTCTCCGAAGTCTCCGGTAAGGTCCGCTTCGAAGATATCGTCGAAGGCGAAACCGTTCGTACCGAAAAGGAAGCCTCCGGCAAGATGCGGATGGCGGTCGTCGAACACAAGGGCGACCTACACCCCCAGATCGTTGTCGAAGACAACACCGGGAAAGCCCTTAACGTGCAGTTCCTGCCCGAACGAGCAACCATTTCCGTCAGCGATGGACAAGACATCGAACCGGGTACCGTGCTCGCCGAAATGCCACGTGACAGCGGTGGTGTCTCGGATATCACCGGTGGTCTGCCGCGAGTGACCGAAATCTTTGAGGCTCGGAAACCGAAAGACCCGGCGATTATCGCCGAAGTCGACGGTGAAGTTGAAATTCTGCCCGAAAAGAAACGTGGCAAGACCACGGTCATCGTTCGCAGCGAGTCCGGTATTGAGCGGGAACACTTGATCCCGACCGGAAAGCACTTCCTGGTACACACCGGCGATATCGTCAAAGCGGGACAATCAATCGTGGAAGGGCCTTTGGTGCCTCACGATATCCTTCGCGTGTCTGGTGAGGAGGCGGTGCAGCAGTACCTGCTCCACGAGATCCAACAGGTCTACCAAACGCAGAAGGTGGAGATTAACGATAAGCACTGTGAAATCATCATTGCCAGGATGCTTCGCAAGGTGAAAGTTGAATCGGCCGGTGACACGAATCTCCTTCCGGGCTTGGTGATCGACCGATTCCAATTCCGACACGCCAATCAGGAACTGACCAAGTGCATGAAGATCGCCGAACCAGGCGATAGCGATTACGCGGAAGGCACGATCATTCCCAAGGAGTTGTTTGAAGAGACCAACGCCCAGATCGAGGCCAGCGGAGGTAATCCGGCCAAAGGCAAGAAGCCGAAGAAGGCGACCGCCAGTACCCAGTTGCTCGGTATCACCAAGGCCGCGGTTCAGTCCAATTCGTTCATCTCGGCCGCGTCCTTCCAGGAAACGACCAAGGTGCTCACCGAGGCCGCATTGGCCGGAAAGGTGGACAAGCTCGTCGGCTTGAAGGAGAACGTGATTCTCGGACACCTGATTCCAGCGGGAACCGGATTCCGGATGTTCCAAGAGTCGGAAGTCAACTACCGTCCCGAAGCCTTCGAACAAATGGCGGAGGGCCAGGGCGCATCGCTTACCGAGGAGTTTCCGCTGCTCGAGTCCGGTGACGAGGTGCTCGGTCCCGGAACGCCCGTGGATACCCCCGCCGACGTGCCGCCTATCGACAACGCGGCGTTGGGCGAGATGCTCAGCGGTGCGTCACCAACGGAAGGCGAACCAGAGGGTGAGCCGCCAGCAGGAACCGGGGATAGCGAAGCGGTTCTGGGTGAATAGACTTGCCGCATCGAGTGATGCGTGGGGGTGATGTTTCGCATCGCCTCCAACACGTTGATAGAACTCGATGAACGTTCCGGCGCAGTCGAGTTCCGATGGAATCCAAGAAACAGCTCGCGGTCAATCTGCTGAAGATCGTCGTCCCGGTGGCGATCATTGGCTATCTTCTGCTCTACAAGATTGACGCG
>JBCBLJ010000044.1:0-20655 GCA_038520195.1 Planctomycetota bacterium | reverse complement strand
GAGTGGAGAGTGGAGAGTGGAGAGTGGAGAGCGGAGAGTGGAGAGCGGAGAGCGGAGAGCGGAGAGTGGAGAGTGGAGAGTGGAGAGTGGAGAGTGGAAGAAGGGCAGGGGAGAAGCGAGGAAACGCAGCGACGCTGAGGTCGCAGAGGGTCGGGCGTGAAGAGTAAGGGTGAAGAGTGAAGAGTGAAGAGTGAAGGAGAAAATGTGGCGATGCGCGTGCCGTTGGCTTTGGTGTCGAAGCTGGCATCGTTTCGGCGTGCGCTAATCGGGCGGCAGGCGGCGGAGTCTTTTGCGTGGTGTTCAGTTGCCTGCCTGCTCTTATTTTGGCTCCTGTTCATTTTGGACCGCGTTTTCGACACGCCAGTCTTCGCGCGTTGTTTGTTGGTGGCAATTCTGATGAGTTCCCTTGCTTGGGGATTGTCGCGGATCGCGCTGATGTTCTTTCGGACAAGCGGCTGGCTGCGATTGGCTCAATTGATTCGTCGTCGCGACTCGGTTTTTGGAGACCATCTGGTCGGCGCTCTTGAATTGGCGCAGAGCCGAACGGAGCAGACGCGCTCACGCGCCCTGTGTGAAGCCGCGCTCGATCAGGTTGCAGCGGAGATCGAGCGGCGTGATCTGCGTCGCGCGTTCCCGTCGACGCACACTCGATTGGGTTTGCAGCTCGCCTTCGGATTTCTGGTGCCGATCGTGGCCTCTGCGATGCTCATGCCCGACGCCGTGCTCACCACGCTTCGAAGGCTCTCGCGGCCTGGCGCCGACGTGCCGCGATACACCTTCGCCCGCATCGCGGAGTTGCCCGATCGCTTGGTAGTGCCACATGATGAGACGAGCCGATTCGCGATCTCACTCGAACCGGGTAGTCGTTGGCAGCCGTCCTTGGCAACACTCTCCATTGCCGGTCGCCAGTTGGTGGCTCCGAAGGACGGCGAAGACTACTGGTTTGAGTTGCCACCTTTGATCGACGCCACCGAAGTGAAGTTCAGGCTGGGCGATGCGATCGGTCAGTTGCGCATCGAACCTCAACTGCGGCCGCAATGGCAGAATTTGTCCGCGGAAGTCGATTTGCCAGACTACCTGGATCAGCATCTTCGCCGTGAACTGCTGGCGGTGGACCTTCGCGCCGGCTCGCTCGAAGTCGTCGAGGGGGCCCGCGTGACGTTGCGCGGGACTGCGTCGAATGAACTCGCTTCCGTTTCGGTGAACGATCGACCCGCCACGCTCGATCGTAACGAGATGACGGCTGATTTAGGCGAGCGAAAGGGAAGAATCCTGGTGACCTTTGTTGACCGAGACGGACTTGGCGGCGCGAAACCGACTCTCTTGGAGATCGCCACTCGACCCGATCGCAAACCCAGTTTGATCGTTGAGTCTGATGGGGTGCCGCCGCTCGTATTGTTGGATCAACAAATCCCTATCAAGTTGCTCGCCGAAGATGATTTCGGCGTCGCAAAGGTCGGAATGGAGTGGATTCTGGGCGACAATCGCTCTTTCGGCGGTCGGATGTTGGGCGGTGGTGGGGTAACGGAGTTGTCGTTGGATGCCTATTTCCAGGCAAGCGCCTTCGATGTTTCACCGGGCGAGTTAAGCCTCCGGTTTTGGGCGATCGACGAGTTTCCCGATCGTGAGCGAGTCTACACCGATCCGATTTTGATCAATCTCGTTTCGCGATCCGAACACGCTGTGTGGGTTCGCGATGAGTTCGACCGCTGGCGGCAATCCGCGATGGACGTTCGCGACCGTGAGCTCAGTCTATTCGAACGCAATCGCGAGTTAGCGGCGGTCGATCGATCTCAGCGTGATCAAACTTGGCGCGATCAGCTGGCCGAACAGGCTCGCGCGGAAGCTCAAAATGGAAAACGGTTGGGACAACTCACGCGTCGCGGCGAAGACCTGTTGCGGCAAGCATCACGCAATTCCGAAGTCGAGAGTGGTTACATCGAAACACTGGCGCAGACCATCCAAAATCTGCAAGGCCTTTCGAAGGATCGAATGCCTCGCGTCGCCGAGATGCTACAGCGTGCAAGCGGGCAAGAATCGAAGTTCGAGAAACTGGCGGATGCGGAGTCAACTCAAGCGGACGTGAACGCGATGGCGGAGCAGTCCAAGGAGGAAAACGGCGAAGGCGTATCGAGCGAGCAACGCGAACGCATTGGTTTGGCGGGGACGACGATCATCGACTCCAACGGGGCCGGTGAGAAAGATGCCGCGACGGAAGTGGCGGACGAGACCGATCAGCTGCTAGACGCGATCGAAGACCAAGAAGCCTTGGTCGCGGCATTCGACGCAATCGCTGATGAAATGCAGCGGCTGCTGGGCCAAATGGAAGGGAGCACGCTCGTCAAACGTTTCAAAGCGATCAGTCGAATTCAGGACCGAGTCGCCGGTGAGCTTGCGCGGAACCTTGACGCGACCTTCGGTCAGCAGCCGGAGTCGAACGCACCGCGTCTCACCGAAGTCGATCGAATGGTTGCGGAGTCCGCCGACAAAGCGCGGACGGCCGTCGATGACTTAGAGGCCTTTTTTAAGCGTCGAGAAATCGAGCACTTTGGCCATGTGTTGCGAGAGATTCAGAGCGATGACCTGCTGAATCAACTCGCCGCAATGAGAACGAACTTGCCGGCGCGTCCCGGCGCGGCGATCGCGGAGGCCGAATACTGGGCAGACAATCTAGATCGTTGGGCCGACGATCTCGTTCACCCCGGTAAAAAACAGTCGAGCGAAGGACGGAAGAACCTCAAGTCGCTGCCGCCGTCGGTCATTCTGGATGTCCTGCGTGTTCTCGAGTCTGAGGTCAACTTGCGCGAGCAAACGCGAATGGCGGAACGCGGACGTGACGTCATGACGCGCCAACAGTACATGTCCGAAGCCATTCGGTTAAGCGAGTCGCAAGACTTGATCCGTGACCGCTTAGATCAGATCGTCGATACGATCGATGCCGAGCCGGATGCGGCGTTGCATTTCGCCGCTGAGATGGAAGTCTTGTCACTGGCGAGTTCGGCGATGGTGGATGCGACGAAAACTCTTGTCTCGCCGGAGACTGGGGCCGATGCGATCGCCGCCGAGACAGAAGCAATCGAATTGTTGTTGCGCTCAAAGAAAGTCAACCCGGAGGGCGGCGAAGCCTCCTCCGGTGGCCAAGCCGGCGGTAGTGCGGGCGGTGACACGCGAGAAGCGGCGGCAGAACTGCTTGGGCGTGGCTTCGAAGCGCTCACGCAAGAACGTCCTTCGGAAACGAAGTTTGCGGTCGGTCGGAACCGTAACGAAGTGCCCGAGCGTTGGTTGGAAGGTGTTCAGCGGTACCACCTGCGCCTTGAACAACGTCGCAACGAGGACGAGGAATGAGAGGGTTCGGATTAAAACCGATTTGGATGTTCCTGGCGCTGTCCTTTTATGCGCGTACGGTGCCTGCCCAAGAGATGCAGGTTGGCGAAACGATTTCGCGTGATGTATTGGAGGTCTATTCGCTCGGGCTCGGCTATCTGCAAGCGAAGCAGAACTCGCAGGGGACTTGGGAAGCCGGTGAGGGCAACGGACCTGGAACCACCGCGCTCGCGGTGCTTGCTTTTTTGGCCTCGGGTGAAGACCCGAACTTTGGGCCGTATCGTGAATCAATTCGCAGCGGACTACGACACATCATTAGCAAACAGTCCGGAACGACTGGCTACATGGGCCCAAGTATGTATCACCATGGCTTTGCGACTCTGGCGCTGAGCGAAGCCTATGGTGTCGTCGACGACGAGGAGTTGTTTCGCGCTTCAACGGCAAAGAATCGACGAAGCCTCGAAGAGGCTCTCGAGCTAGCCATCCGCGCCGCGCTAACGGCCCAGAATCGAAACGGCTTCGGCGGTTGGCGTTATTCGCCCGCAGCGAGCGATGCGGACACTTCGGTTTCCGGGTCGGTCATGATGGGACTCTTGGCGGCGCGCAACGCGGGGTTCGAAATCCCCGAGGAGTCGGTCGAGCGCGCGATCGCGTATTTCGAACGGATGACCGCGCGAAATGGCGTGGTGGGTTATTCGAGTGTCAGCGACGGCAACGGGGAGTCGATGGCTCGCAGCAGCATCGTCAACCTCGTGCTTTCGATCGCCGGTCGAAACGACTCGCCCGCCTATGCGTCGACGGGGACTTACCTTGTTGCCAACCGAGACGCACCGGCGATCTGGCCGGAGTACGCTCGCTATTACCAAGCCCAAGCCTTATTTCAGTATGACGTCGAAGCTTGGCGGGCATGGAACACGCGCGTGATTCAACAGCTTAAGAAGAGGCAAAAGGACGACGGCAGCTTCGAGGGAGACCTTGGTGTCATCAACAGTACGTCGATGAACTTGCTGACGCTCGCGGTGAACTTCCGCTTTCTGCCGATCTACGAGAGGTAGTCGTGCGGCTCATTTCCTCGATCTTCGCACTCTTCGTGATAACGTCTCACGGAAGCGCTGAAACGCGGTTGCTCGATTTTTCGATGGCGGACGGCAGCAAGTTGACTGCGACACTGATCGGAGCGAATCCTGACCAGATCGTTGTGATGTCGGAAAGTGTGTTTGGAGAAAACTCGCTCGCGCTTCGGACCGACCGTTTTCTGCGCGCCGACGGCACGATCGATCCGATCGGAAATCTGGGTGAGCAATCCTTTGCGTTTTTGCTCAGGGATCAAACGCGTTTTGTCGGGCGTCCGATCGGCTTTGAACAGGGGCGACTTCGGGTGTCGACGATCGAACTGGGCGACGTGGAGTTTTCGGTCGATCGGTTGGTCCGTGTTTTGCGAGCGCCGGCGATCGAGCAACGTCTGCATTCCCTTGCCGCGACAAAGCATCTTTGGCGGGGCGATGGATGGTTTTTTCGTGACGGCGAGTTGGTCACCAAGGACGGTCTCGACAGTAACGCGGCATTTCGGGCGACCGTCGGTGAGCTTGGCTTGCAGGAGCGCTTTCATCTGCGATTGTCGCTGGCATGCACCAGCGAACCCTCGTTGCAGATCTTGCTGGGTGATCGCGCCGAAGACGGGGGAGGGCAGGGGAGAGGTCGCCGCGGCAGCTCACGCTCGTTGTCTCCCGAAGAAGAGCGACTGACGCAACTGGAGTGGTTTGGGAGCGGCGTCTCGGTCGCGCGCCGAACATCGAGCGTCGCGGACATGGCCTTGTTCGACGCCGCCTCTTCATCCGATTTGTCGTTGGATGTTTATGTGGATCAACGGCGTGGTCTGATTGCGGCCTATCGCGATGGACAACTCGTCGGGAGCGTTGAGTTGCCCGAGGAGGAGCCTTCGATCCATGGAGACTTGACGTTGATCAGCCGAGGTGATCCGGTCGCGGTGAATTCGCTGCAAGTATTCCGCTGGTCGGGTTCGCTGCCGGAGTCACGATCGATTCAAGCGCCGTTCACCGAAACGATGAGCGGCGAATTGCGGGGGACGGCAACGATCGATGCGAACACCGACTGGCAGACACTGAGACAGATGCATTGGCCACGAGCATTGCAGCCCTACCCGTCACCGTGCCTAGAGTTTCTCTGGCCCGACGGTTGCCGCGCTGCCGGCGGATTTACGGTCGAGGACGGTGATTCAATCACTTTCATTCGCACGCTCAGCGGTCGAAAGCTTCAGTGGGAGCCCAAACGAGTTTCTCGGTTGATTCGCGTCGGGGGAGAGTCGGTTCGAGCGGCGGGAGCAGAATTGCGAAGCGGACGCAGCCGTCTGCGCGGGGAATTGGTCGCGTCGGACGACGGGGCTTTGGCCTGGAAAGCAACCTGTGCTGTACGCCCCATTCGTCTCGATCCAAAAGCCAATGCAGAAATCCAGTGGCAGCGAACGTCGAGTCGATCTGGCACAGCGATGATTCTTGAGGACGGTCAAAGCATCACCGGGACGTTGAGGGGTATCGCGGGCGGTGTGGTTTCATTTGAAACAACGGTCAGCGAGCCCATTCAGTTTCCGCTGTCGAAAATTTCACGTCTCGACCTGCGGTCGGTCCCCGCCAGCATCGCGAGCAAAGCCAAATCGCTCACGCTGCCACGACGCCAAGCTACCGATCCGCCGACGCACCTTGTTATTTCAACGACGGGTGATACCGTTCGTGGAAAACTTGCCGAATGCGATAACAATGAGATTCGAATCGAGGTTCGATCGCGAGTCCGTCATTTGCCACGATCTTTGGTCGCAAGCGTGATTCGCTTGAGGCAACCCGGATTAGAACGGTCGCCGAAGGGTGATCAAACACAGACGATTGTTCAGACTGTCGACGGCGATGAGCTAGCGTTTGTTGACTTACCGCGAGCCGACGGAAATGGGCTCGTCGGTGATCACGTGATGCTCGGTTCGTGTCGTATTCCCATGTCACAACTGACTCGCCTGGCGACAGGGCGAGCGACATCCCGTCACGAAGAAGCGATGCAACTCGTGCCGGCAAAGGAGCCACGAACGTTCAAGGAGGAGTAACACTCTGCTTGATTCAAGCCGAGCGATATCGCAACTCAAGAGGATTCGGCGCGATGGGAGCCTTGGTCGACGACTGGGATCAGTGTGGGGCTCACCTCGGATCGTTTGGCGAGCCAGTTCGTGATCCCGCCGACACCCAAGCAAACCGCGGCATAAGTCATCGGCCAAGCCGCATACGATTCATCTTTGGGATTCAGCATGACGAGCAAGAACAACGCGCTCGCCATGAAAGAGGTGAGTGAGAGTCCCAGATACATCAAATACTTCGCATCGTTCATTTCGATTCTCCATTGTTTACTGCGACAAGAGATGGATGTGGTGCTTGTAGTCTCAGGCGTGAATCGCCTGACTAAATCCGTTCGGAGGCCATCGGACCATGCCGCGATGGCTACTGCGGCGAAGCGGAGCTTCGGGGTAACGGTTCGGCCACGCAGAACTTGGTAGTTGCGGCGGCGGATTTCCACGCCGATCGTTCGATACACGGCCGCCGCGATGCGTATGGCGGAGCGAACCTCCACCGGCAGATACGTGATCCCTTCGGTTCCGTGTTGATAATAGTTTTCAGCTAAGTCCAACACGCGTCGAACGGTATCTTCTAACTGACGCTCAGATGACGTCGCTACGCCGTAAGGTAGCCAGGTCGCGGGCAGATAACAGCGTCCTCGTTCAGCGTCCTCACGAACATCCCGGGCGATGTTTGTGAGTTGCATTGCGATGCCCAGTGACTTTGCGTGCTGCAACGCCTGTCGGTTGGTGACACCGAATACGCTGCACATCATCCAACCGACAACACCGGCGGCGTGATGGCAATAATCGAGCAGTTGCTCTTCTGTCTCGATCTGGCCCAGGTGAAGGTCCATCCCCATCCCGTCGAGCAACGCCAAGGCATCGCGCTGAACGATGTCGTGCTTTACCACCAATTCGGCCAACCACTGGGACGCAAAGTGCTCTGGCGACTCACCCCGGTAGACTCGCCGCACATCGTCGCGCAGTAGGTCAAGTCGCTTCTCTGCTTCCGCGGGAGTCGGAGCGTCGTCGACGGCGTCATCGCACCATCGGCACCACGCATAGAGCTTTTCCACGTCGTCGCGAATCGAGGACGGAAGCAGCCACGCGGCGACAGAAAAAGAACGGCTGTGCTTGCGGATCACACTGCGGCCGCGTTCCGGTGGTGACTCAAAATCCTCTTTCACCGTTTGCTTCTGAGTTATTTGGTGCATCACACTGGGACTCCGTAGTCTTGCTGGATAACTCCACAAGTTGCTTTTGCGGTATTGATCACCCCGGGTACGCCCGCGCCAGGGTGCGTTCCTCCACCGACGATATAAAGACCCGGGATATCGGCGGCCCGGTTATGAGGTCGGAAGTATGCGCTTTGCGTGAGTTTGGGCGCGACGGAAAACGCGGAACCGTGAAACGCGTTCAGCTGATCGCGAAAGTCATGGGGCGTGAAGTGCCTCCGTGTGACGACAGACTGCCGTAAGTCGGGCAGGTGTTGCTCAAGAGACTCAAGTATCGCATCGCCGTAGGTCTGCGAAACCGTTTCCCAATCGATATCAGCTCGGCCGAGGTGTGGAACAGGGCTAAGCACGTAGAACGCCTCGCAGCCGCTCGGCGCAAGCGAACGATCCGTCACAGTCGGGGCGTGCAGATAAAGACTGAAGTCATCGGGCAATCGATTGCCTTTGAAGATGTCATCGAGTAGGCCCTTGAAGCGCGGGCCAAAAAGGATCGTGTGATGGGCGAGATCGTCGTATCGTCGGTTGGTGCCGAAATACATGACGAAGAGCGACATCGACCATTCCATTCGCTCGAGCTTGCGTGTTACCCGCTTCGCGCCGGCAACGTTCTTGTAGAGCGAGGAGTAAGTGTGATGAACATCGGCATTGGAGACCACGATGTCGAAAGGCTCCGCGATCGAATGATCGGTTGTGACGAGGTGTTTGGTGGTAGCTTTATAGTTCGCGACGTCGATGCTGCGGACTGGGGTGTCGATCCGAAGTTCACCGCCGAGGTCTTCAAAGAGACGAACGAGGCCATTGACCAGAGCACCGGTGCCACCCCGCGGAAAAAAGACCCCCCATTGTCGTTCGATCCAATGAATCAGCGTGTAGATCGCGCTGGTGTCATAGGGATTCCCGCCAACAAGCAGCGGATGGAAACTGAACGCCTGACGAAGATGTTCATCCTTGATGAAGCGGGCGACCGAAGAGTAGACGCTACGGTCAGCTCGGAGTCGCGCAAGTTGCGGTGCGACGCGGACCATGTCGCTGAATTTTAGGAATGGCACAGCGCCGAGTTCTTCGTACCCGCGATGAAAGACTCGCTTCGAATATTCCGCGAAGCGACGATAACCTTCGACATCACTGGGACTCAGTCGCCGGATCTCGTCGATGAGTGTGTTTTCATCAGCGGAGTAGTTAAACGCAGTGCCGTCTTGCCACTGCAACCTATACATCGGGTCAACGGGCATCAGTTCGACGTAGTCGAGCATCGAGCGATCTGAAATCTCAAATAACTCTTCGATGCAGTGTGGGGCGGTGATGACCGTCGGGCCTGCATCGAAAGTAAAACCTGCGTCGTTGAAGACGTACGCCCGCCCACCCGGTTTATCGCGCGCCTCAAAGCAGGTTGTTTCGAAACCCATTGCTTGGAGTCGGATCGCTGCCGCGAGTCCGCCGAAGCCACTCCCGATGACGGCTGCTCGGCCAAGAGTGCCACCGCGATGAGATCGACGCACGCCCTCTCCTGTCTCCGGTGGCGTTATGAGGACGGGTCGGTCGATGGCGATGGACATGTCTAAGTGCCTGGTTGAAGTTTGCTGAGAATGGACGCAAAGCCGCCGGCTGAACCGAGTTGATCTTTGAGTGAGTGGATTGCCCGCTCGAGTCGCGCCGAGATCGACTCTGCGCCGTATGCACCGATGAGATGGTTCAGGTCGCGGGCCACAGAACGGAACTGGTGGGGGGCGGTCGACGACCGAAGAGCCGTTTGCAACCGGCAGGTCTCTGTGCGAGAGATGCGAGTAGCCCAAGCCCACGGCCACGTGACTCGGGCGTTGCGGAGGTCATCGAACCTTATGCCACCGGCGATCACACCTTGGAGCTCAGTCAGGTCGTTGTGCATTTGTAAACAGACCCCCACCGACATTCCAAAACGGCCAAGAGCGTGGCGGGTCGCACGGTCCGCACCCGCCGCAGAGGCGCCAAGCCGGGACGAGAGCGCCGTCAGGCCCCCTGTTTTCAGCCGGCTGATCGTTCGTGCCGTTGCCTCGATTTCTTTCGTCCTTAACTCGTCGACACGAGCCGCGATGTCGAGCGCTTGGCCTTCGTGGCATCGACGAGCCGTCCGCGTTACGCACTGAAGCATTCCGTACTTCGTTTTGGCACTTACTTCCGCTTCGGAAAGCCTTTCCAGCGAGCGGAAATACATCCAGTTTCCGGTGTTCAGCGCCAAAGGAATGCCAATCTCCCGGTGGAGGGTCGGCGTTCCACGTCTCTCATGCGAGTCGTCTTCAATGTCATCGACAATCAGTGAGCCCGCGTGAAGTAGTTCGATGGCATCGACGATTGCACGCGGCGGATCATCGTGTCCGCCGGCACATCGATAAGACTCAACCACCATCGACGCCCGGATTCGCTTTCCGCAGACTGAAAGACATCGCTCAAGCGGATCATTGAGTGCGACATCCCAGAGACTCTGAGGCACGTCCGTCCTGGGCCGGATGGATGCCCTTGAAAGCGCGGAAGCATTCATGATTCATCTCCTCGAAAGAACGAACGGAGAAACCGGTGTGGTCGAAGTCCACTGAGCGTTGGCGGAACTCCCACGACGATTCGAAAGGCGTCGGCGAACGTGAAGCGATGCGAGTAGAAACGTTCGATCGAACGTTCGCCCAGAACTCGATAAAACCGTTTGAAGATTTTGAAGCGCCGCTCTGGTGCGACGAGACGAAACAACAACCGGTTCAAGAACCTCGCATATCGTGAACGCCACCGATGTTCTTCGGCGAGCGAGGCGACCTCAGGTTCGGAGACGTAGACGGAGCGAGACGCAACGGCGTCGGCAAACCCGACTGCCATCGGAAACGAGTAGCCCGTCGCAGCATGAAACCAGCCACCGGCGTAGCCACCTGCGAGCGGTCGTCCGGCATGAGGCAGCAACTCTGACGAGAACGGCATTGGAAGGACACCCGATTCTTCACGCACGATTCGGTACCGTGACACTCCGTTGCGATGCAAGTAGTCCTCGACTTGGCTTAAACACTCCAGACGATTTAAGCGAGGTGTGTCCGAAAACCGCGTATCTTCAATCAAGACGCGGTTCCGAGTGAAAGGAAGCGTGTACAGAAAACGGAACCCATCGCGTTGATCGGCCGAGCTTTCCATGAGCGTTGGACATGCCCGGGGCCACGCGTCTTCACTCTCGATTTCAAAGCCGTAGAACTTCTGAAAGCCAGTTCCCGAAAAAGTGTCTGCTTGAGACGAAGGACCACGACAATCAATCACCAGGCGACCGTGAAATGTCTGTCCGCAGCGCGTGTGAACGCGGCCGGCATGAATCTCGTCAACCTCAACTCCAGTCTTCAATTGCCAGGTCGAAGTCATTCTCGCGCTCTTCGTGAGCAGCCCCACCTCGCCGGAACCATACGCGGCGCGGGTGCTAAAGACTTCGCCGCGGTTGCCCCCAACGTAGCTGTCACCGGCAGCTTCATCGAAAAGGTCCTTGACGACGCTCGCGAAATGGTCCGATGGAATGGATGCGTAGGGAAGTTCGATGCGGCGTTGGAAGTCACTAAACCGAACCTCGTAGCGCTGCCAACGATACTTGATGAGCGGTTCAATCCAACTTGAGCAAGACTCGGGAACATCGCCGGGATGAAAGGACCACGTGTGGTTCCCAGCAATGTGATCACCTTTCTCAAGCAGCAGCACGCTTGCGTTTGGTGAGTGATGACGTATGGCGAGCGCGAGTAAGCCACTTTGCAGACCGCCCCCGGCAAGCACATAATCAAATTCAGACGCCTGGTTCATCGAAATCATGCAAATCTTTCCTCGTTCACGAGGCGACTCGTGGGGGAAATCCAATTTGGAAAGGCGGCCGCTAGGGGTCCGTGCAAAACCAAATGTGGGACAGCCATCGCGGATAATGAGACAAACAGAGTGCGGTAGGTTGCGGCGGCAAGCGGCTGGGCGGGGGACCAAATGCATAGTCCGAACAACGCAAGTCCGATGGCACCCAGGGACAGTGGCGCCGCCGCCCGCGCGAGTTGCAGAGTCGTCAGTTCGTGTTCCGTCTTGAGTCGATTGAGCCCGCGGACTGAATGCCAGAGACAGAAGTAAATGCCGAATGAAATCAATGGGTCGGCCACACAGAAGAGTGTCGCGAATGCGCTGTTCCGAACGAACCGATTGAATCGACGGGAATAGAAGTCGACTGCGATAGCGACCACGGCGAGGGGAATGAATGCGAGAGACATCCATTGCGCGACATCGACGATCCGATCGGCGGAAAGTGAAAGCTGATCCGGGATAATTGATCGGAGCGTTACCCGAATCTCATCCGATTGAAATAGCATTGGAATCCAGATCACCAAGCCACCCATCGCAATTGACGCCACGTGGTTGATCCACTCGTAGTGAGAAATGCTGCGATCATCCTCAACGCCAAAATGCCATGCAGAAATGAGGAAAAAAAGCAACGCAGTCGCGAGTGGTGCGTAGAACCAACCCGTCGCGATCAGCAGAGCAACCGCCAAGTAGCCGGGAAAAAAAACGAGTGGCCATGCTCGGCCAAAGCGTGATTCCAGCAGACGCCGCCCCGTCCAATGATCGAGCCCGCCATGTGGTATGCCGATCGTGGCCACGCCGATCGCGAGCGAGATAGATACCCAACCTGGAGGGAATGAAATCCCGATGACCGACGCCGTGGCCACAGTGAGACAAGCGACAACGACGCCGGTCAGATGCATCGGGATTACTCCTAGTTCCTAACGACAACTACGCGAGTGCAGGCGTCGCGTTGCCAGCCTCGATTGCCTCTCCACTTGTGCTCTTTGCACGAGCGATGAAGTAGATCAGCACGCCAAACCCGGCCTTCGCCGTCATGTCGGCGATCGCGTAGCCGACTTGAAGTCCGACAATACCGCTAGGGTCGACTGCACCACCGGCCTTCGCCGTGAGTGCTGCCTCGGTACCGCCCATCGCGTAAGCAATCGGATAAACCGCCCACGTAATCAGCAAGACCAGTCTCGATACCTCAATCAAACGACGGGCGGCAGGCGGTTGAGTGCTGAGAGATGCAGTCAACTCAACCCACAACACGTAGAGGATGTAGAAGAAAGGTACGGATGACAAAGCTCCCCAGATGACGCGCGTTGTCCAACCTTCCGGATTCGAAATCACTTCGCCGGGGTATCCAAGGGCAATCATCAGGCCCGCGGCGATCACAAGACGGGTCAGGAGTGAACGTGCTTTGGACTTCTCAAGACGTAGGACTGCGACGAGCTCAACCATCAACAGCGGGACGGTGAGTATCCAATCGGCGTATCGATAAAAGTCGTTGAATGCAGCACCAGTGCCCAGGTATCCGTTGTCTGCGAGCGAGTAGGCACCTTGCCAACTGTGTCGGATCATGAAGTAGTGGTAGCACGCGATGCTAACCACGATGCCGGAAATCAGTAGTGCTGGTCGGTACTCGCGATCGACCGACGATCGCGAAAGAAAGAGAAAGAGCGCCGCCGCGCCCATCGTGGCGACCGTCATCGAGAAGATGTTGTCGACGATGCTGTACTGGAAAACGGTCAGGTCGGGCATCGATGCCGCCAAGACCGAGAGTTCGGGAAACATGTCAAGCCTCGTTTCGAGTGCGTGTGGAGAAGTGGCTTAAAACCACCAAAACTGTCTTTTGTGTGACGGTATGCACCCGAAAAGCCCCTTAAGAGAGTTTTTGTTGATTTTCTTTGGGCTGTCTGCTACCCATTTGGTGGTTTTGGAAGTTTTGGTCGTGTTTCGAGCGAGTTATGCAACGAATGTTGTCCACGTCGGACTTTGCTGCGGCAATTGGTATCAGCGAGTCCTCGGTACGCCGCTTGGCCGATAGTGGCGATTTGGAGATCCACCGCACGCGCGGCGGCCACCGCCGGATTCCGGTGGCGGAGGCGATTCGCTATGTCCGCGAGACGGGAGCGCAAGTGCTCGAGCCGCAAGTGCTCGGTTTGATCCGAGGCGAAAGCACGGACGACCTTCCGGGCGCGGAACAACTCATCACGGCG
The DNA here is from genome assembly GCA_038520195.1 of Planctomycetota bacterium. Lineage (GTDB taxonomy): Bacteria > Planctomycetota > Planctomycetia > Pirellulales > Pirellulaceae > Stieleria. The sequence continues at coordinate 6,949 of JBCBLJ010000044.1, read as the reverse complement.
CTGTGTGATGGGAACGCCCGTGCTGTCATTGGCATCATGCGACAGATGTATGCGTCGGGAGTCTCACTCGCCGAGCTATGTGACGGCGCCGTTCGAGATGCGATGATCGCGATCGGCAACCGATGGCCGACAGACAAACGCAGCATTTTTGTCGAACATCGCGCCACGCTCCTGTGTGTCAGAGCGTTGTGCCAGCTCCGGCTCGCCGTTCCCGAACTGGACGAGGGAGCACCGACCGCGATGGGTGCGGCGCCACAAGATGACCCGTATCTCCTACCGTCGATGATGGTATCGCTTGTATTGCACGACTGTGGGTATGAGGACACCAACTTGGGTCCGAATACGCCCCTCGATGTGTTGACCGATTCGGTGGAAGAAGAACAACCGAATCTGGTCTGGCTCGCTCTGAGCAATCCGATTCGAAGCCGACATCAAAACCGTGAGGTCGAGCGACTCGCGGAGGCTGTTCAAGACTACGGAGGAGTCTTTCTGATCGGCGGAAAAAACGCCCACACTTACGAAGGCAAGATGGTGCAGCGCTGCGGGACCATGGCGGAACTCAGACGTATGGCTCGTGCATTTAATCGCAGGAGCGATATTGATTCACCTATTCCCGACCACGGATAAGAGACAGCGGTTCAGTTGCATCGGATTCGCCGGACACCAGTCGGATGCTTTCCTCCGGGTCGCCCGGGGGCGTTTCCGATTTCGCCAGTCTTCGCTGCCGCGTCAGCATCCGTCCGTTGAGGTGCCCCAGCGCGGTGGTGCCGAGGTAAATGGGAATCGCGTTGGCGGGTGAAAGGTTTCCGAGAGTGTTTCCGACGTACGTTCCGTACGCCGGGTAGAGGATTCGATCCGCTTCGGCGAGCTTGGCTTCATCTCCTGTCGCTTCGAGATACGCGTAAACGTCTTCGGTCGCAAGGGTCTCATGCCACACCGGGACGATGCCATACGCCAAGGAGTAAAGACCCTGGTACTTGCGCCGTGTGAAGTCTTTGGCGTGCCCGCCTTCGTGCAGCGCGACCGTCGGAAGATCGCTGTAAAGGTGGATTGATTGCGTGTACGGGTTGAAGTGGTCACCGCCAAAAACACGCCCCGGAAGAATCGCGCCTTGTGCGACCGAGAGCGTCCCGACGGTGTACCGAATCCAGGGTGACACTGATTTGTTCTTCCGCAATCGGTGCCACTCATCGATCGGAGCGTATTGATTGACACGGACTTTAACGTGCGGCAGGTTGTTGTATTCGAGGTAGTTGGCGAGCGAGAGAATCGTGTCTTCGGAGACGCGGTGGTTATCCACGCGGCGATCCCAAAGCAGGATCTTGCTGGGAATACCGAAGAAGTTGCCGATCCCGTCGACAACCTTGTGTGGTTTGCCGATCTCGACCTGCTGCTCGGTCATCTCGACGAGTTCAGGGGAGATGTATTGTTTCTTGACTTCGATGGGAACGGGCTGAAGCACCTGGCAGCCCGTCGAGATCGCGAGGGAAACCAGCAACACCAGACCAGTGCCGAATCGATGTGCAGACATACTCTGCGCCGTAAGAGAAGCGGAACTCCTTGACGTCAAGCTTCCTACGAAACCGGTCCACGTTCTCGCAAGAGTGTTCACAACCAGGTTGTGCCTCGTCGTCTTCCCAAATCGGGCTAGACACCAGGACGCAGACTTTGGCATGGGAGTCACGGGAACATGACACTTCATCTCGGCGGTCAAGATGTTTTACCGCGGGTTTTCCATCGCGTGCTTGTTTTTGACTCTGGCAAGCACGTCGGTGCGCGCCGACATTTGGAAGTTTGCGTCCGCTTCCGAGCCGCCTGATTTTCTGCTGGAAGCATCCCTGCTTGACCCGTCCGAGCCAGTGTCGCGCGAGTTCGTCGCTTCAACTCTCTTGACAGACGAATCGGCGCTGAAGCTTGAGTTGATCGATGCGTCGCTTCCTGTCGATGGTCGGCCGTGGTCGCAGCCTGAGATCACAGCCCGGGTTGATTGGTTCGTCGGCGTGCATCGTCGCGGCGACCTGTTGCAACGCAACGGTGGCGAGCTGGATGGCGGAACGCAAGTCGGCTTTCGCGGGACGCTGCGTGTGATGGAGACTGACAGCGAAGGGTTTGAGTTCGGTCTGAGCCGATTCGGTGGAGAGCAAGCGGGTCAGCTCGGTCCCGAAGGCTTTGGCTTTCCCGAAACGGTCTACCGCAATTCTCTGTGGACCGCCGAGATAAATCGGGTGATTCGTGAACGCGTCGGTGCACATCAACGAACAGCGCTTTTCGGTGTCCGCGCGCTGACGACGAGTGAGGATTGGGATGGGTATTGGCTCTACTCGGCGACCCAATCACCGCTTGGAAACGGCCAGGTTGTCGTCAGTTCGTCGGCTTTTTCCCATCGTGAGCAACTCGATACTCGGTTACTTGCGGCGCAGTTTGGATGGGAGAAGTCTTATCAGACACCGCGGTTTGATTACCTCTACGGAATCCGCTCGGCGGTCGGGGTCGGGCACTTCGCCTCGTTCACCGAACGACAAACGACGTCCGGGGGCGTCGAGCCGTTTGAGTCCAGTGACTTTGATGTCGGGACGGTTGCCGAGTACTACGTCACCGCTTCGTATCGAATCAGTGAGCGGCTTTCGTTGTCGATGGGGCTTTATCGACTGAGCGTTCTGTTTTTCGACAACGAGTTCGAGTTTGCATCGCAAGAGAATCGTTTCGCGAGACAGTTGATCGGTGCCAATCTCAGCGCGAACTGTAAGTTTTGATGTAAGGTCTCACGCCGGCGGTCAACACCGGACCGCATCATTGCCCGCGCCGAATGCGATTGAGTGTCTCAGGGGCGACCTCCTCGATTTGCGTGAAGATGATCTTCTCGTCCCAAGGCATGTACTCGATATCGTGGTAGTCGGGAGGGCAGAGATAGATCATGTCATCTCGCTCGCCCATATAAACGAGTTTCCCCGTTTTGAAGGTTGCGACGAAGTCCGTCGCGGAGACTTGACGAGGAGTCGGGCCCCCTTTCGTGGTAGTGTATTGTCCCGGCATGTTGAAGTACCGGAACGAGGCGAGATCGGAGTTTTGCAAATCGAAGGTGCGAAGGATGAGTTCTTGCACCGATGTCGCCACCGTGCCCGAGTCTCCGACGACTTCGAAAACCAGAGTCGCGCCTTGCACCTTTCCGGCGGCATTGAGTTCCGCTTGTTCATCGATCGTCAACGAGAGTGAAGCGGCGACTTCTTTGAGTCGCTGGACGTGCTGCCCCTGGCGACGCCCCCAAGAATCGTAGACGGGGAACCCAATGGTGACGCCATTCTCAATGGGTTTGATCGTCAAGTAGTTGCCGTCTTCAGTGAGGCCACTGAGATTCAAATAGACCAAGTCGTAGTCCGAATTCATCATGGACGGGACGATGTCGTTGAGAGCGGTCAGGGGGGCTTCGACGTGACCGGGTTGAGCTCGGTTTGCGGCCCAAAAGGCACCACTTGCCCAACAGGCAAGGACGACGAGCAGGAGCGAGCCGGAAATGATCTTCATGGTTAGCCTTTTGGGTTTGGTAGCGAGAGAGTGTTCCAGACTGGACGGCAGTGGGTGCGCGGCGGGATGTTGGACGTGGCCCAGGCAGGTTTCAAGTACTTCGTGAACCTCTTTCGCCGACGAGAACCGTTGGTCCTTTTCCTTGGACATCAGCTTGTCGATGATGCTTGCCATCCAAGCGGGGACCTCGGAATTCAGTTCCCGAACCGGCGTCGCTTGTTCGTCGATGATCTTCCGCATGACGCCGTAAGAGGTGTCGTCTCGGAACGGTGAGCGTCCCGTCAGCAGCGCGTAGAGAACGCTGCCGAGACTGAACAGGTCACTTTGTTGATCGACGATATCGCCTCGGGCCTGTTCGGGCGACATGTACTGGGGTGTCCCCGCGATCGAACCGAGCTGGGTAACGGTGTTGTCGTCGACGGCTCGGGCAAGGCCAAAGTCGGTGATCGTCACCCGTTCGACGCCTTCCTCGAGAAGAATGTTTTCGGGTTTGATGTCGCGGTGAACGAGGCCTTGCTCGTGTGCCGCGTCGAGCCCGGCGGCGACTTGAGAACCGATCCGCAAGACTTCGACCAACGGCAACGGCCCTTCGTTTAAGAGTCGCTTTTGAAGAGAGCCGCCGCGCACACAAGCCATCACGAGGTAGGGCAGGGCGGTGTCGCTGGCGACGCTGTGGATCGAGATCACGTTGGGATGGATCACCGCCGCTGCGGCTTTGGCTTCGCGGGCGAATCGTTTGCGAGCGTTTTCGTTGTTCGCCAACCGTGGGTTCATGACCTTGACGGCGACGATGCGATCCAGCGACGGATCGATCGCTTTGAGGACCACGCCCATCCCGCCGACGCCGACCACGCCCGTGATTTCATACGTTCCGAGACGACCGAGGCGATCGGGATGTTCGGACGGCGACAACGAGTCGAGCACTTCCTTCGCCGAAGCGGGGATCGTCGTCGTGTTTCCGCAAACCGTTCCCGCTGAGTAGTCCGGCGAGCCGGCTTGATCGAATTCCGTTGGCTTGAGCAGCTCGATGGCCTTGTCCCACTGCTGTGCGTTTCCCGCACTGGCTTGAACCAGTTTCCGGCAAGCATCGCAGTGATCGAGATGTTCGATCAGTTCAGTGTCTTCCAAGTCGTAGTGGTCCGAATCGAGGAAGGCCTGCACGCGTTTGGGGTCACACGTCATCGCGGTCGGTTGTGGTTCGCTCATTGCGTTTTTCCTTCACTTCGCTCGATTTCGTTGTGAAGCCGTTTGAGGATGCGACTTCGCGCGGCGTAGACAACGCCAACTGACTTGTCGATCAGTTCGGCGGCTTCTTCACAGGAATGGTTTTGAATGACGGTCAGCTCGAACGCTCGCCATGTCACGGGGCTGACATCCACTTTCACATTCGCCGCCGCCCGCAGATAGCGTTCGCGGACGTACTCGTTCTCCAGTTCGCTTTCGGTCTGCGAGTCGGGGACGGCTGCGAGAAGCTGATCGGCGGCCGAGCCCTCGACGGTGCCGCGGGTTGACTTGGTGAGCGCGGTGACGATCGCGTTGGCGGCGACTTTACGGAGCCAATGCCGAAACCGAACGCCCGGTTGAGGCTCCCAGCGGTCGATCGACTTGGCGACACGCAGGAGGACCTCCTGGGAGAGGTCTTGGGCGTCGGAATCTTGCATCCCGCGGCGTCGCGCCATTCGGTAAATGACGGGGCGGTAGACTTCGACAAACTCTTCCCAGGCCTCTCGATTGTCGAGGGACTGGATGTTCGCCAAGAGCAGGGATTGTGTGTCTGGGAATTCGGTCATTTTGAGTCTCCACAAGCCTAAACCAGTGGCGACCGGGCGTTCTGACACCAATCCGCAAGATCGAGCAAAAAATTCCCGCTCGGTCTCATCCGGCTAGAGGGCGGGGTCGGCGAGTCCGTTTTCGGAAAAGCCTTTGGCACGGAGTAGGCACGCGTCGCAGCGGCCACACGGAACTCCGCCGGGGCCCGGATCGTAGCATGAAAGCGTCTTCGAGTAGTCGACGCCGAGGGCGAGCCCGCGTCCGATGATTTGGGCTTTGGTGAGGTCGATCAAAGGCGTATGGATGCTCAGTCGCTCTCCGCCGGTGCCCGCCTTGGTCGCCAGGTTGGCCATGGTTTCGTAGGCGGCAATGTACTCGGGGCGGCAATCGGGATAGCCGCTGTAGTCGAGTGCGTTGACGCCGATGAAAATGTCAGCGGCGTGGAGGGTTTCGGCGAGTGCGAGTGACAATGAAAGAAAGACCGTGTTGCGTGCCGGCACGTAGGTGACGGGAATGTCGTCTCCAATATCTTCGACGGAATCCGTCTTCGGCACCGTGAGCGATTCGTCGGTGAGCGCCGAGCCGCCGAACTGGGAGAGATCGATGTCGACGATTCGGTGTGAGCGAACCTGGAAATCGGCGGCCAATGAGGAGGCACGTTCAAGCTCGTATTCGTGTCGCTGACCATATCGAAAGCTGATCGCGTGAACGTCGAAACCCTGGTCTTTCGCGATCGCCACACAGGTGGCGCTATCGAGTCCGCCGGAGAGGAGAACGACGGCGGGTTTGGGTGTTGTCACGTCTTTTTCCAAAGTTTGCGTCCGATCGACGGGAAGTAATTGGTCCAGTGTTCCCCGTTGTCCAGGTCGGCGTTGATCAAGTTGGTGTACGAGACGAGCTTCGCGTCGAGGTTGTCAATGTGATGCAGCGCGACTGCTTCGAGCGTGGCGGGGAGTCGAGGGCTACCGAATTCGAGTTGGCCGTGATGAGACACGATGAGGTGTTCCAGATGCAGACGCAACTCGTCGGGAAACTCGTTGCCCGATTGTTTGACACGATCGATCATCTCACCGAGCATCTGTATGCCGATGACGATGTGCCCGACCAACTGGCCGCGGTCGGTGTAACTGAGTTCGCCACTGCTGGAGATTTCATGAACTTTGCCGAGGTCATGAAGGAAGGCACCGAAGATCAATAGTTCGGTGTCGACGCGTTGGTACCGCGGCCCGATCAACGCGCACAACTCCATCATGTCGACAGTGTGTTGGATGAGGCCGCCGGGGTAAGCGTGGTGGTTGTTGACCGCAGCGGTCGCGGTACGCAACTGGGAAAGGAACGATTGATCGGAGAGGAACTCTGTCGCAAGCGCGCGGAGATGGACATTGCGAAACCCGCCGAGTAATTCCCGTGCTCGCTCGAGGCAAGCTTCGGCGGCGGCGGCGTTAAAGGCATCGAAGTCCGCGGGATCGATCTCGGACTCCGGCAGTGGGTCGAGCTTGGTGAGGATGACTTGGAGAGCGCCCTGGTGAACCTGCGTCCGCCCGCTACCGAGGACGTATTCGCCTCGCGTGAATCGGTCGCAGTCCGAATCTTCCACGTTCCACATCATGCCGACGATGGTCCCGGAACGGTCGGCAAGTTTCAGGAACAGGTATTT
>JBCBLJ010000101.1:0-15141 GCA_038520195.1 Planctomycetota bacterium | reverse complement strand
GTAACGACGAAGCAAACGTCAGGGTCCCGCCCACTCTCAACACATGTCCGATCAACGGGACACGTAGCGCGTAGCGGTCGATTTCAAATCGCGACGGTGGCCATTGATAAATCAAAACGCACCCGAGAAGCACGCCCAGAGAGATCACGGCCGCCGAAGCACCATTTGTTTCGATCCAGTCGGAGAGATCGACCAAGAGCTGCGTCATTGCAGGCAATTCTCGCCCCAAAGCGTCGAGTGCCTTTTTGATTTCCGGGATGACGAAGATCACCATGTAGGCCGCCACCCCTACCGCCGCAACGCACACAAACGCGGGATAAGCCAAAGCGGTCATGACTTGGGAGAGATTTCGCCGACGATTGGCCAACGTCCTTGAGCTCTTATCGAGAACGGAATCCAAGTTCCCCGTCAATTCTCCCACTCGAGTCATTTGCACGGCGATCTGGGGCATTCGTTTTTCGGCTTCGAATGCGTCGGCCAGTGGCTGGCCGTCGCGAACGGCATCATTGATGCGGCGCACCATTCGTCGCATGGGGGCGAAACGCGCTTGCTGCTGACAAGTCCGCAATGCGGCCAACAACGTGACTCCGCTGCTCAGCATGACCGCCATTTGCGAAAGCATCAACTCAATGTCGATTCCTCGCGGAGGGATGTATTGCAGTGGGTTGAGACGCTTGGCAATCCACTCCCACGGCGAGAGACGCTCGACCTGCTCCTCAAAACGAAGCAAGCGCAGGCCTCGCGTACGCATTGCGGTAGCAAGCGTCGCGGGCGAATCCGATTGTTGTTGCCCCCGTTGAAGTTGTCCCTGCTCATCTCGAGCAATAAAGCTGTATCGCGGCATGTCGTATTAGAAGTCCACAACGTTGGTTAAAACTTCTTGCAAAGAGGTGGTCCCAGCAAGCAACTTCGCGACAGCGTCGTCGATCAATCCCGGGGTGCCGGCCTGGCGAATACTCTTGAGCAATTCCGATTCATCAGCCTCGTCATCAATCATCTCCGCGAGCTGTTGGTCGACCGCCAGCATTTCAAACATCGCGACGCGACCGTTGAATCCTCGTCCGGCGCAGTAAACACAACCGCAAGGGTCGTAGATCGTCTTACCCGCCAAGTCTCGCCGGCCTAGCGAGAGCGCTTCGGTGGTCGTCATCTCGCGTGGAGATCGGCAATGGCCGCAGAGACGACGAACCAAACGCTGAGCAATCACCATCCTTACCGTGGCGGCAATCAGAAAACGTTCCAAGCCCAAATCCGCCAGCCGAGTGATCACACCGACGGCCGTGTTGGTGTGCAGCGTACTGAGTACGAGGTGCCCGGTCAGTGATGCTTTGACCGCGATGTTGGCGGTTTCACTATCCCGGACCTCACCGATCATGACCACATCGGGATCGTGGCGAAGAATGCTGCGCAGAGCGCGATGAAAACTGACTCGATCCGTCCCATCCACTTCGACCTGGGACGCACCCCGGATCTGATATTCGATCGGGTCCTCGACCGTGATCACGTTGCGGCGGCGACGTTCCAGCACCTCGGTCAGCGCTACGTAGAGAGATGTACTCTTGCCGCTTCCCGTTGGGCCGGTCAGCAAGATCATGCCGTGCGGACGGTTGATGGCTTCACGGAATGAATGGATGCCTTTTTCATCCATGCCCAGCCGCTCCATCGTGAGCGATGCGGAGGCGGTCGCCAAAAGCCGCATCGTCGTTCGTTCGCCAAACTGAGTCGGCAACGTCGCGACTCGAAGATCAAGCTTTCGACGGTTGGGCCCAATACGCGTGTTGAAGCGTCCGTCTTGAGGTGCCCGCTTTTCCGCGATATCCAAACCCGAGAGCACTTTGATCCGGCTCGTGACGGGACCCTGTGCGTCTTTCGGAAGTTCGCGATAAGTCTCCAACTCTCCATCGACGCGAAAACAAACCAAGAGCGAGGTCTCCGTTGGCAAGAAATGGATATCAGACGCTTCCCTCATCACGGCGGCGAGCAGTACTTCATCGCAGATCGTCGCGGCGTCATCAATGTCGTCCGCTTCCCCACGCCGCGCTCCGGGGCCGGCGACGCCTGCGGGTAGGGACACTCCGCCATAGATTCGGGTGAGAACCTCGCGGAGGTCTGTTGGATCCGTTTCGATCAGTTGGACTTCGCATCCGGTTGCCTTGCGGATCGCTTGCGCTGTTGCTTGGTCAGCGATGTCGCAGCATGCGACTTGGACCACACCGTCCAACTCGCACATCGGGAGCACCAACTTGCGAAGTGCGAGCGAAGCAGGAATCTTGAGCGCCCAGGCGGGGTCGACCCGCACTTTTCCGATCTCCAGCAGCTCATGACCGGTGCTCATCACCCCCTCCTTTGCCGCATTCGCGTCAACCGCTCGGACACGATCGTTGGGTTGTTCGCGTACGCCATCGCCGTCCGCTCGCTGATAAGACCCTTCTGTAAAAGCCTTGCCAAGTCCTGGTCCAACGTCTGCATGCCCGCATTGGAACCCGACTCGATGACCGAGTAGATTTGCTGACTTTTTCCGCTGGCGATCAAGTTACCGACGGCGGAATTCACCCGCATGATCTCGCTGGCGATGACACGTCGTTTGACCGTCTCCGAACCGCGTCGTTCGTCGGCAGCGACGGCGGAACCATCGGCCACAAGAAGCTTCTGCGAAATGTTCGCTCGTAACACCAACGCTAGCTGACGGCGAACCCCCGGCTGCTCTTCTGCCGGAAAGACACTGGTGATTCGTTCGATCACACCGACGCTGTCGCCCGCGTGAACCGTCGTGAATACCAAGTGCCCCGTTTCCGCGGCGGTGATCGCGATCCGAATGGTCTCCAACTCACGGATCTCGCCAACGAGAATGACATCCGGATCTTGCCGAAGTGAGGCAACCAACGCGTCATGAAAACTCGGGCAATCGAGTCCTAGTTGACGTTGGTGGACAAGCGACTGTTGAGAGCTGTGGAGATACTCAACTGGGTCTTCGATCGTGATGATGTGCGATTGATGCTGACGATTGATCCGGTCGATCAGCGTCGCCAGTGTCGTCGTCTTGCCGCTGCCTGTTGGTCCAGACACCACCACCAAGCCGTCGCGCAAATCGGCCAGGGAGTAGAGCGACTCTGGAAGCCCAAGATCCTTCAGCGGGCGGATTTGATCGTCCAGACGTCGGACCGCAATCGCCAGCGAGCCTTGGCTAACGAAAACGTTGAATCGATAGCGAGATCCATCGCGGCCCGTTAGCGAACCATCGATCGCGCCCCGACGGACGATCTGCTTGTCGAGTCCTTCGCCAACCAAAAGCAATGCCAATTCCCGGACTTGTGCCGAAACAAGTTTCTCGAAATCTTCGCAACGAAGCATCCGCCCACGATTTCGAAAAAACGGCAACTCGTTTGCGCCAACATGCAAGTCGGACGCTCCCACGGCGACGCAATGATCTAACAGTCGATGCAGCGTTGCCTGAGCGGGCTCGATGTCCGAAGTCGCTGCCTGCACTGAACTCGATTCGTGACCGGAAGACTCAATGGAATCATCGGACGTGAAGCTGGAGTCGGTTTCAGGGCTCATCCGCGAATCCCCAACTCCAGCTTCCAAAAGCGGAGTGGTGTTTGCATGTCGCCGGGCTCGAGCGAGACGGCTAGAACGCTGACAGCCGGCAAGCGTTCGGTGATCTCATGCAGGGCCGCGTTTAGGTTGAGGTAGCTGCCTTCGAGTTGGAGTTCAAAGCGTGAGACCTCGGGTAAGGTGATGTCCAACAACGTCTCCAATTCCTTCCTTTCCGACGCGACCAAGCCAGTGGAACCCGCCGAAGTAGGGATCGAGTTCTCGATGCGTCGAATCTTATGTTCATCCAAAATGCTGCACAGCAAATTCATGTGATGGCATTGTCCACCACCCGTTGCGTCGGGGGGCGTTTGGTCGCGAGTCCCCACGAAGTTGGTTGTCGTCAGTAGCGATACCACCTGCCCGAAAAGCGACGGTTGTGACGGTTGTTTTTCCTCGACGTCCGCCCCCAAAGCCAAACCCACGGCGTTTTCGCCTTGCAAGAACGACCGCAATTTGGCCATCTCCGCCTCCGCTTTCGCCAATTCGACGGCGACCGTTTCGGTGTCCCCGATCACCTCTGCCAGCTCTGTTTGAGCATCGTTCAACTGACTCAAAAGCGACGACTGCTCGCGTTGGATATTCTGCGTCCGTTGCTGCAGAACCGTTTCCTGCCTTTGCCTTTCCGCGACATCGGAACTCAGTTGGGAGTGGAACAGATAGTGATACCCGAGCAACACAATGCCGATCGGAGCGAGCATCAGAATGGGACTGGGCTGTTCTGGTTTGCGGGCGGCTGCCATGTTCGTTTCCGTGGTTGTTATTTTCGCCTTCGTCGGCGTCTCGGAGCCGCGTCAGGATCGGATTCCGCGTAGTCGCGATTTCCGATGGCGACCAATTCGATCGAGAAGTCGGTTAGCGTTGTGTCCTCATCCATTGAAGTTGTGGCCGGAAGAATCTGCCACTGCCCGGCTGCGGGCGTCGACTCCAACCGTGCCGCAAATCGGTGAACCGCGGCATCATCGATCGCAAGTCCACGCACAAAAGCATTCCCGTTGCTCGCTTGAATCTCTCGAACCCAACCGTCATCATCGGAAACCTCGATGAGCGAGTCCAGAAGTGAAAGCCATCGTTTATCGCTGCGCGCGACGATCTGTTTTACCGCAATGACATCCGCCTGCGTTTGTCGCGTCTGGACGATCAGCGACTCATTGAGCTTCTGATCTTCGTCGATCTTTCCGCGCAACAGTTTCAAGCGATCTTGGTCCCCTTTTAGCTTGTCCTGTTGGCTTCGCATGCTGGCCACGTTGGCATCAACATCATCGAACTGTCGTTTGACGATCATGTAGTGCGCAAAACAGGCCCCGATCGCCAATAACCCGAGTAATGCAGCAACTGCGATTCCTCCCTCTCGCGACATCGGCCGCTTGGGAATCGTCACCAGGGGCGTGCCGGCTGATTGCTTGCCATGCGACCGCATCCATGCCGCCGCCCAACGATTCAGATCCGACTCAGAAGTGGTGTCGAATTGGCGACGCTCAACGGCATGACCCAACTCCGCCAAAGCCCGCGGAAATTGCCCGGGACCGATCCACTGCAAAGGCTCAGTACTTTGCGAGTTTTGAAAGAACGTTTCAAACTCCTGGATCGTTCGTTGCGACTGAAGGCCGGCGGACATCGAGTGGAAATCCGCAATCGCCTCACCAACGCCACGAAGCACCAGGGTCGATTCATCCCAGTTTTGCAGGGAACGCCATTCTTCTGTCGGTGTCGAACTCACATCGATCTTGAGGACCGCCGGGTGGGCGACGCCGAGGAGCTTGGCACCCGCCTGACGGATTGCGTCGTCGATCGAACGCAGATCCTGGTCGGGGACCTGCGTCAGCCAGAACCGTTGATCACCCAATGAATCAGGCGGCAAGGGAAGGCAAACCGATTTACTCTCAAAGGCCGAGATCCCCGAGTAGGTTTCGGCTTCCAAGGCGAGGGTCTCCGTCAACTTGTCGCCCGAAGTTCCCGCAATCAAGTCCGGTTCGACGTTGACGGAACCGGTCCAACATCGGGCCGTAAGAACAAACACCTGACGCTTGCGGGATTTGCCCAGCCGAAACGCGGCATCTGCGAGCGTACCGGCCGATTGCGACGCGAAACTCGGTCTCACCCAACTCTCGGTCACCGTCGGCGCGGCCCCGCCGGACAGGTCGAATCGTCCCAGCGTTGATTCGGTGATGAGGAGGATCGTGCGTTTAGACATGGAGCAAAGCGGGAACGACTAAAATGGGACAGATGCCATCCCCGGCGTCACGTCGATGTAACGATACTCAAGACCGGAACCAAGGTCTGCTTCGACGAGACGCACGCCAACCGGGATGTCTGAAAAAACGTTCAGGGTTGAAGGGGTCGTTTCGGATATCTCGGTGAGACTCGTACCATCTGGGTTCGGAATGAAAATCGAAACAGCGGTGGGAGCGGAGCTAAATGTGATCGAGACATCAACGTAAGCGCGACTCGCTAAACTGATCGACGGCAACGCGAGCACAGTCCCCGAACCCGGCTCGGTCGCTTGAACGGTGTCTAAAACCATCTGAGTTGAATCACGCGGATCGACCGCAAAGCCCGCGACGAAGGCGGTCCCCCAACCGGTTTGCGGCAAGGTGGTTGTTTGCAGGTACGGCCCCCGCCAACCGCAAGGAAGACCTTCACTCGATGAAGCGATCGTTTGAACGCCAAAACTGATCACGCCCGCCGGCTGGACCAGCAATTCGTCCAAATCCCGTGGAAGCCGTCCCATGTCGCTGACGAATCCGTTGATTGCCAACGATCCATTGCCACGACGCACCGGAGGCAGCGTCACGATCGCATCCTGAATGTTCCCCAGCGTCTCCTGTGTCGACTCATATCTCGCTTGATCCGCGAGCGGCTCGATCGATTGGACGGCGATCCCCGTCAATGCGCTAAGAATGACCAGGACGACGAGCAACTCGATCAGTGTCAAGGCTCGTCGTGGGATAACGCTAATACCGGAGCGTGAACGATACATAGAGGTCGTCCTCCGTGAGGCCAGGAGAGGCAACGATATCGGCAGCCGTCGCATTGTTGGGAGTATCGATGCGATCATTGGTACCGGCCGAGACGACACGACAATCGATCACGCCGTTGAGTCGATCGACGGCCTGAACGACGAGCGCTCGCGGGACGCGCCTGCCCGCGATGACCGCGTCGTTGCTTCGCACTGCACCCCAGACGGCGGGCCCGCCGTTGTTGCCGTAAACGGTTGAAAAGTTACTGCCCGTGGCGTGGTTTCCGTCGGTGTCATCGACGATGTACTCAATGAGCGGAACCGTTGATTCAACCAAGTAGGGACCATTCCAGCCGATTCGAGTGTCGCGGTTGAAATTGGGTGCGTCCGTGCCATTGACCGGATTGAGAAACAACCATCGGACCTGAAAGCGGTTCGCGGTATTGCTGAAACTGGATGTGTCGGTGTTTGTGGCAGCGGTTGTGCTGTCGAGGGTCAAGAGTTTGGTATCCGACCAATATTGAATGACCGCATCACGGACCGCTCCCATGGAAGCTCGGGTCGCGAGCGCCTCCGCGGATTCTCGTGTGCTGGTGAACGTGGGGATGATCAGGCTAGCCAGACCAATCAGGATCACCAGCACGACGATGAGTTCGACGAGCGTTAGCGCGCTGCGACTCTGCTGTGGAGTGCCCACCATTTGGCTTCGCGTGTGATTGTTGCTTGCGCGGTGTGAAAACGCGAAATAGGATTCTTCGCGTCTCGATGTAAAGAAAAAGAAGACAATCGCCGCGATGCTGCCGCGGCGATTGCCTGGCGTTGACTCAAGTAAAGTCGAACACTCGACGTTTACTGAACGTCTTCCCAATAGACTTCGATGTGGTTGTCGCCGGTCTCGAAGTTGGTACCGTCGAGGCTGTAGCTCACACGCTTGAACTCAGCAACTTCGAAGGGTCCGTCGACATCCGCGACTTGCAGGATGATCCCGAAGCGAGAATACGCTTGATCCGGAAGCACGCCGTTGGTGTCGCCGAAGTGCGTCGGCGGTTCGGGAGCGAGGTCGCCCAGTCGCGTCCAGCTTCGGCCAATGCCCAACCAGACGTAACGATCCGTTGCGGCGCTGGGGAGATAGATCTGCGCCGCTTGCGCCGGAGTCAGTGTGATGAGTTCACCACCCACTGCCAACGCTCGGGGAGTGGCACCGATGTTGAAGGTGATGTTGAAGTCGGCCGCCGTCGCGTCGTGATCGACCACGTTGGTAATGCCTGCGGCAGCGAGCGCGGCGACATCGTCGGCGTTGAGCGTCAAGACAGATTGGCCGTTCACGCCCGCGCCCGCGGCGCCGGTGTCGATCGCGGAATCAAATGAGTCGCCGAGATCGAAGGTTTCGATCAAGACTCGCTGCATCATTTGATGCACTTCAGGGAACGTCGTCGCACACGTCGAGACGTGTGTTCGCGACAGAGCGTTACTGATCGTCGGAACGAGCAGTCCACCCAGGCCGACCAAAATCACCAAGACAACAATCAACTCGATCAACGTCAACCCGCGTCGAGTCGACTTTGCCCGCGCGATGCGAGCTTTGGTATCAAAAGACATTTAGTTTCCCATTATGGAAAGGGTCATTCGTAAAACCCTCCGGGTGTGATTTTTACGTGGGCTACGTTTGGAGGAGGATATCGGAGCCCACTGACCAATTTCGTTGGCTACCTTCGATCGGAAAACGCGTACGCCGCTCGCACCTTTGCTGGTCGGTGCTGCACGTCTCGTGTTCGCTTTCCACTCCGTCCGCGACGGTGATCGAATTGGCTACAGATTCCAGGTCACGAGACCTGGCTCACCATCCACTCAGTTGCAACACATCACGTTCCGGCAACTAGGTGGACATCTTTACCGAAGAGATCGCTCCAAATCAGGTCGCCCGGGCGATCGAACGCACCCAAAACGAGGCTTGGTCGGGCCCTTCGGAGAACGCCCGTCCACACCAGGCGACCTGGCGAAGAGCGGACCTCACGGTCGGATGGGCGAGAAACCGGGGTCCAGAATCCCAACTCAGAACCGCTGCCTGCGGTCAATGGCTCGCCCTGGTGACTTAAACCAAATGAGGCGGGCCACGCGCGTGAACATGAATCGTGGACGACAATCGCACGATGGTACACCCTGCGATCGAATCACCTACGGACCCAGGGGGCAGGACCAATTCCGTGGTCGAAAACAAGCTTTCCGAGGTCTGGACCAGCGATGCCAGACAATCGCCCGCACAGTGGATCGTCAGCGATCGTTCCGCTAACCAACCAGTGTTATTTTCGAGATCGACTTCACTCGTGCCGTCCTGATGAGCCCCATCCGGACCATGCGAGTGGTCGCAAGAGTGCTCTCCAGCGCGAGCCCAAACCGCGAGGGTCCCATCGACGGGACAAAAAATCTCATGCGTTACCGGCCAGACCAACGCGGTCGGCAGATAAAGCGCGAGAATCGCGGATGCAAAAATTCGATCGAACATCTGAAAGCTTGATGAGAACCAATCTCAGTAAGAGATATTGTTCAGATGGTAGCGGTTAGTCAATGACCGAACAGTGGTTCCCACTTTATTTGAATCAAGATTTCGCGGTCTTCTAACCTGATTGGTGGGTCGGACAAATCCACTTGGGTAACGCCCACGCGGTGGCGATGGACGACCTCGATGTTCACGGGTTGATGGGTATTTGCCAATCCAGGCCGCCAGAGCAACACCACGATGCATTGGAGTTGCTGGAACAAAAGGTCTTTTTTCAACGAAAAACCAGTCAAGCTGCAGACTGCCCTTGACACGTCAATTCGGGTAAATGGCAAATCTGGGGAACTTCGCCTCAGTGTTGCAACACGGATAGTCGATACGACCCAACGGTCGGGTTCTCGGAGTGGGAAATGCAATTCTGAAGGATGTGTCTTGAACGGTTTCATAATCCCCCGAGTGACCCTTGCACTCGCGCTGGCGTGCGCAATGCCGAACATGGTTTCGGCTCAAAGGCCCGATAACCTCGATCCCGTTGAGGTCGGTCTCGCCGACATGCTCACCGGCGACTTGCCGTCGAACGCGACGTCGTCGAGACCCGGGACATTCGCGGAGAGGCAAAGTCTCCGCGATCTCCCCGAGGCCCGACGAGTGATCGCGACCGTTGAATTCAACGAGTCACCCCTGAGCGACGTTTTAAAGGTTCTAAACAAGGACGTGGGGCTGAACGCCGTCGCATCCACGGAAGCTGGAAAGACGCCCATCACGGCTTCGCTCTCGAATCTCAGTGCAGCCGATGTACTCGAAGCGGTGGTCAACGCCAACGGCCTTTTCTATCGCGTTGACCCATCGGGCGTTGTTCGCGTCGCGACTCGAGAGGAGTACGTCAGCGACTTGACAAACTTTCGTGAGGAAGAGACACGGGTGTTCACGCTGCTGTACCCCAATCCCAGCGCCGTCGCTCAGGCGATACAGCACATGTATGGCGACCGGGTCGAACTCAACCAAGCCGACAACGGCTTTCGGGATCTTTTCGAACTCACCCAGCGGTTCAACAAGTTCGACATCGTCGACGGCCGGGCGCTGGGACTGGGAACGTTCGGCGGAAATGGGCAAGGCAATGGCTTGGGTGGCGTCGGTGGTGGACTGGGCGGCGGTCTCGGTGGAATTGGTGGCGGACTCGGCGGCGGGCGAGGCGGAATTGGTGGCCTGGGCGGACTCGGTGGCGGCCTTGGTGGAATCGGCGGCTTTGGTGGATTTGGCGGAGGCTTCGGAGGATTCGGCGGTGGGCTCACAAATCGCTCACGATCACAACAAACGCCCGCGGCCGACGCGTTGGAGGACCTTCAGGACCAACGTGAACTGTTCGAAGATGTGTTGCAAGAAATCGAGAACGCGCGTGCTAGCGGCGGTCTTACCGACGCGCAGCAAGCGGAGCTTGAACGACGTCGAAGGGCAACCATTTTCGTCACCACGATTCAGCGAAACAATCAGGTTGTGGTGCGGACGAGTGATCGCAGCACGATGGAACAAATCGCACAGTTGATCGCGCAGTTGGATGTCCCCACTCCGACGGTCCTTCTCGAAGTGAAAGTCATGCGCGTGGAACTCGACGATGGGCTCAACAGTGCGTTCGAGTATTTTTCTGGAGACTCGGATGTCGCGGGCGCCTTCTCCGATGGCGACCAGTTCAGCGTGAGTCCTCCTGGTGCTCCGTTCCCCGGCGGCGTCGGAAGCACGCGACCGTTTCCCAATGGTTTGGGCGTCAGCGGTGCGATCCCCGGATCGCTCACGTTTCAAGTCATCGATGACGATTTTCGTTTCCGAATGCAACTGCTTGAAAGTAAGAATCGCGTGACGGCGCTTTCAACGCCGCTCATTCTCACGGCCAACAACGAGGTCAGCCGGATCTTCGTCGGCGACACGTTGCCTTTCACCGTCGGCTTTACGCCTGGTGGATTTGTCGGCGGCGGAATCGGAAATGTTGGCGCCGTTGCTTCCACGCCGATCACAGAACTTCGTGACGTCGGACAGTCGCTACTGATCACGCCCAACATCAATGCGGATCGCACCGTCACTTTGAGGATTGTGGAGGAGAACAGTGAACGAGTCGTTGGCGGAGCCACGATCCCTGTCCCTTCCGCGGATGGAACGGCGATCAGCAATATTGCGGTCGACACCGTTTCGCGGCGAAGCGTTTCAGGAACTGTCGTCGCGCAGGACGGAATGGCGGTCGCGCTGGGAGGGCTGATCGAGGAATCGGTTGTCGACAGGCGGGACCAGATTCCAGTCCTTGGCGATATTCCTCACCTCGGATTCCTCTTCCGTCGACAGTCAACGTTTCGTGTCCGCAGCGAGTTGATCGTGATGATCCGGCCCTACATTTTCAACACACCGGATGACGGTGCCTGCCGAAGTCAGGGTGTCGTCGACCAACTCTCGTTGCACCCCAATGGTTCGGACCCTCACGGCACGATGAACACGCACCTTCCTTGCGAGGTGGTTCGTCCCGACCCAGAGTGTGCTGATCGAGCCAAGTCGTTGAGACTGCACAACGTCGTGCCAGCGATCTATTAGCTCGAGCCGAACCCGGCCGAACGTCAAGTCACTTCACCTGCGGTGGACGCGATCCACGGCAGCCGCACACGGTGGTCGAAACCGAACTGGAACGCGACAAAATGAATCCTCAAACACGGGTCACACTGGTCTGCTCGCTGATCGCGATGTTGGTCTCTGGGTGCAGTTTTTTGCCGAACACCTCGAAACCGAAGGGCCTTCCGAATTCGACCTTGGGCGTTGGCCCCTCCGCGACGGAGAAAGGCGAACCACGTGTGTCAAACCCCCAAGCACGCATGGTCCGTTTTGATGGACAAGAACTCGTGCTCGGCGCTGGAGATTGCCAGTCCACTCCAGTCGCGACGCTACGCGATGCGGTGAGCGACTTACGGGGACGTGAGCGCCACCGCTCGGCTGCGGAATCGATTCGCCTTCGCCGCCGCGCCGCATCGCGTTGGGTAATGGAATCGGTCAAGCAGCCAAATGACTTACTGAGTTGGGCCGCCGAAACGCTTGACCGAAACTCGTCGACACCGCTGCATACCCAACTGATCGATGCGGCGGCGAAGAACCCGCAGGCAGCAAGGGCATTCGATACCGCGCGGCGTGAAAGCATGCAGGCCATCGCCAACGGTTCTTCGACGCCGGCTGCGCTAGAGCAATTAGCGCGCGCCACCACACAACTCAACACTCCACTCGCCACTCTTGAAGCCGAACGGTTGTTCGCGATGTCCGAGATTGCGGAAGGACAACTCGGCGGCGCCGCAACCCGTCTCGTGTCAGCGGCGGAGTTCGCCGCAAGGGAAGGTTCTGCCGACCAGTGCGCGCAACTTTGGCTACTGGCAAGTGAGACGTTGCTGCGCGCCGAAGCGATTGACTCGGCCACCGCCGCCTGGCAGTCTGCCGTACGGGCGCAAGTCACCGCCATGACTCAGCAAAGTCGAGGACGCGAGGGGTTGGCACCGCTCGACACCGTATTTTGGGAACAGGTCGACCGATTACGCCCGCCAAACGTCGCGCTTCCACAAGAGGTTTCGCTGGTCATGAACCCGTGGAAGTCGCGGATCGGCCTTGGTGGGGACCAATCCATGTCGCCGGAGGCCTCCTTGTGGTCGGCGGTCGCGGCCTACGAGTTGACGATGGGTCAACCACAAGTCGCCACGCTCTCGATCAAGCGTGCCGAGATCAACGCCTCCGATGATGTGAAACCGTGGCTCAGGATTGCACTCGCCCGAAGTGTCGCCGCTCAGGGTCAAACACAAGTTGCGACAACGATTCTCGGCTCTTTGACCTCACACGCCGATACAAGCGTCCGCGCCGCTTCGCTGGCAACGCTCGGGTCGATCAAGGTGCAAGCGGGCGCGTATGAACAGGGTAGCCGCTTTCTCTTCCAGGCGTTGTCTCTCCAGGATGCCGTACCGACAAACCAATCCGGAACGTCTTTGGGCACGGGTCAATGGCCCGGCAGACTCGCTGCTGAAGCGGATTTGGCCATCGTTCGATTGATCATCGGCGACCTAAACGAAGCTCGCGATTCGCTCCACGCGGTGCAGCAGAAGCTAACGGTTCGCGATCGCTGGCAGTCGCTGGTGCAATCCTTGGAAAACGAGGCCTCCATCTTGGAATTGGAAGGCGACAACCAGGCTGCGAAGCAAATCCGTAAGCGCGTCCTTGAACTCGAACGACATCCCGTCTGACGAGACCGGGTCGGTCGAGAGATTTCCGAGTTCATCCGGTGCAAACAACTCATTAGCGATTACGCTAGGGCGAATGAGCACCCAAAGAACAGGCTACCGCCGTACTTCCAAATGGTTACTTGTCATTGCCCTCACCTGCATGGTTGGGGACGCCCGAGTGGCATTCGCCCAACCGCCCGGGAATGGCCCAGACCGCCCCGCGCCGCGTGATCCAACGCTGCCAAGTGCGGAAATCCAACGTCGCTCACGCGCCTCCCGTCCTTCTAACGCGACCGTCGCACCGCGAATCCAGCGACCGGTGGTCTCGACGGTCCGGACGCGGTCGTTGGATTCGAATGAGATCGTTCTGCAGTCGCTGGTCCAATCCTCCGGCAACGCATTCACCGCGACGCTTCGATCCGGAGATCGAACAGTCACCGTTTCCTTCGAGCGTGGACAATCCGAACGTTTGGTTGAGCTTCCGGGGTCACAATTCGCGGAGTTCGCTTCGACGGTGCAAAGACTCAGCGGCGAATTACGGCAGTTGCGTGCCCAGGCCATCGCGGACGCGGAGGCGAACCGAGCTGCCGACCGATCCGTTCAGGACCCTGGGGACACGCCACCGCCCCCGTCGGTTATCCCATCCGACCAGCAAATCGCCGCGGCTGCCGCGAACGCTGAAGCCGAAATGCTGGAGGTCGAACGTCAATTCCTGCGTCAAGCCTTGCGTCCCCAGCAGATAGACTTGGCCAGTAGCTTCTCCTTGGGAGGCAACCTCTACCGCGTCATCGACTTCACCAGCAATTCGGTGCTTTTAGAACAGCTCCCGATTGGAAGGTACGTGATCGTCCGCTGAGATCCTTCGTCGCTCGCGACTTCTCCCCACTCCGACCGGCGCATCTTGAAGGACATCCGTCGATGCACCGATCCCCGATGGCATTGAGCAGCAACGCCGAATGTGAGTTCGGAAACGACGTCGTTACAGATTCGTGGCGATCCGTGGCTTTCCGCCGATCGATCATCCCAACACCGCGGAGACTGAGCCGCGAGTTTCGGCCAAACCGATTTCGAGGACTGGACTTGGATGAGTCGAATGCTATGGCATAGAATCGTGGGAAATCCGGAGGTGACGGTTGTCCCGTTTGTTTGTCTTAATGATCATCCCGTTCTTGGTGGTGGGGAATTCGTTCACCCATTCCCACGGTCAGGAATCGCGCACACCGACGGAACATAGCCGACCTCATTTCCACGCTGATGGTGCGTACCATTCTCATTCGCACGGTGGCCCAAAGCCGGATGAGATGACGCATGAGTCAGATCCGGATCACGATTCGGATGCGATCACGATCGCGGAGTTCTTTCTCTCTTCGAGTCAGGCTTTCTGGTCCGCGGGTCACCTGTACCTGAAACGCGGGAACCCGACAACGACCCGAATGACGCCGGTGAGAGTGCCTCGATTCTTTTCTTTCGCAGTCGATGCCCGCAGCATTCCCACCTTTCTGTTGCATGCTGCGCTGAGGCTTTAGGAGTTTCGTCGCGAACGAGGGTGTTCGCGAGTCTTTCCCGCTAAAAGTCTATCTGGCCCCGCGGGCGTATCCCGCGATCGGCATTTGTACTCGATCAATGTCGCCTCGACGGTGACTTGATGATTGGTCCCGAGGCACCATGACGAAACTTATACAGAGACTTCTTGGCCCGCTGCTGGTCGTCACGGCGATCGGGTTCGTCTGGGCGTCGCGAGACGTGTTATTTTCGGGCGCACGTGTGGAGGCGGAGAGCGATCGAGATCATCGCAAAGAAAACTCGGAGCTAACGGTCTTGGAGCTAGGATCACAAGCTCGCAGCAACCTGAATCTGACTTC
>JBCBLJ010001075.1:0-2242 GCA_038520195.1 Planctomycetota bacterium | reverse complement strand
GTGAGAGCTTGGTCAATGCGGAAACGGTCTACCTTGGGCGACTCGCGACGAAGGGTCTGGCCGCCTCTTTCTTCGAACTCGATCAACCCGATGAAGCGACCGCGGCGATGCAACGTTTTCGCGACAGCCACGGAGAGGACTTGCTGCCCCGCTGCGAGAAGTGCTTGTATGACTTGGACACGCCGGGATTGCTCGCTGAACTGAGCGCCCTCGACGAGACGACCGCGCTCGATTGGCTTTCCGATACCCACGTGCAATCAAGACTCGCACGAATGCCGGATTGGCAAAGCATTACCGGAGCATTCCCCGCGTTTACGCCCAACAACGTTTCGGCGCAAAGCGTCGGAACGCTCGTCGTGCCGACCACGCGGGTCATCGACCCGGCTTCGATCAAGCAGTCGTTGGATTCCGCGCTCGACTCCGACTTCAGCGTTCGAAGGCTTGGCGTGGAAGACGGGACGACGGGCTGGGTGGCGACCACGACGACCGGTGATCGTGTGATCTTGCTGGTTCGCGACGTCCAATATCAGATCGATTCGTTACCACCTTCGCTTGCGACGGAACTGGAAGCCCCGGCGCGAACGATCGATCTGTATTTCGTCGGTCATCGCCCGAGAGCATTGGAACGACTGTTTCGCGTGATGGGTCGGTTTGCGGCCGACGAGACGATCGCCGCGGAGTGGTACTTCCATGTGTGGTACGGAGATGAGCTCGAGGAGCAATTGCGGTGGCGCGATCGAGTCCCTGTGAGCCGCCGAACGCTCCGGCAGCAACTCCTTGCGGCCAATCCGCGGGAAGTGATCCGGAGTGGACCAGGGACCGCAAGTGATTCGGACCCGGTGAAGAATTGGGTGGACAGGATCGACGCGGCCAGCGGAAGGCTGGCGGTTCAAATCGAATCGCCGGCGTGGCGTTGGAGGGAGACGATTTCAGCGGTGGCAACGGGGGTCCAAGCGGAGAGCGAGTTGTTGGTCGTGACGCCGGAGCGGGATAGCTTGATCCACCCGCTGGTGCGTGCCGGTGCGACGATCAGCTTGCCTTTGTGGCGGGTTCGGCCGTCGCAGGGGGAGCAAACGCTGTTAGGCGGGACTGACGACGATTTAGGCGGCGAGAACCCTGGTCGTTGATTTTTGTGGAATTTCTGTCGATCGTGAAAGCAACGGGCAGAAAAATGCGAACCCGTTCCGTGTCGGGCTGTCGTAAGCCATTGCCCCGCAGTCACTTGGGGGAAAACGGTGGTCCCATAGCACAATCCGGGCCAGTTATTTCAGTTGGCCTTTCGGAAATGAGGCCGATCTGATACTCTCAAGGATTGAGCGAGGACCAGCCGTTCGTTTGTGTGTCGATTGACCTTCCCTCCGTGCGCCTCCAGGAATTGCGCAGCCTGTCTCCCCGCATGGAACTCTCAGGCCCGATAGTTTTGGCGACCGTTTCGATCGCATCGCTGACTCGACCCGCTGCACGCGTCGCCGCGCGGCAGAACCGTCCTTTTTTTGGGCGTTTGGTCGCCGGATGCCGATTGAGAGTTCGTGTTCGATCGTCCGTCAATTGTTCCGGCTCAGCCCCGACTCGCGTGTGTTCACGACCCAGTTCTTTCCAGCGACTTCGATTGACAGCTAGCCCCGGGCGGCTGGGATTTTCGAGCTGAGGCGGCGGCCGCTTCTCGTTTTTCCCTCGTGCCGGTGTCAGTGTCACCAGTCCAGCAGGAGCTTTCTCTACCGATGGCAGTTACGTCTCAACGTCGTCTTCAGCCCACCACCGTCCGCACCTTTGGTACCGATCAGGGTCACTTCGAGCTTCCCGATTTGACCGCATTGCAAACGGCCTCCTACAAGCATTTTCTGCAGGAAGAAGTGTCTTCCGCTGAACGCGCCGATGAGGGGCTCGAGAGCGTCCTGCGCGAGATCTTTCCGATCTCGAGCTATGACGGGAATATCACGCTCGAATACTTGCACTACGAGCTCGGTAAGCCGCGTTACACCAGCCAAGAGTGTCGCCAGCTGAGGCTCACGTATGGGCTCCCGTTGAGGATTTGGCTGAGGCTCAATCGCGAAGAGCCGCATGAGGAAGAGGTCTACCTCGGCGACATGCCGATCATGATGGGTGGCGGCGAGTTCATCATCAACGGTGCCGAGCGCGTCGTTGTGAGCCAGTTGCACCGATCACCGGGTGTGGACTTCGTTTGGGATACCGACACCACGACCGACCGAAAGTTGCCGTCCTGCCGAGTCATTCCCGAGCG
>JBCBLJ010000571.1:0-5571 GCA_038520195.1 Planctomycetota bacterium | reverse complement strand
CGTCCCGATGACCCGTCGCGGCTAACGCGAACGGTCCCGCTGGATTATGTGCGTGGTGAGGCCGACCCGGTCGACGGCATTTCGGTGATCACGTACGACTTCGCGCCGACATGGCTCGGTGACGACCCTGACCGCAACGGCATCATTGCCGATCAGGTTTATCAAAACATCATCAGCGAGCAGCAAAAGCAGCGCGCCCGCGAAGTGCTGTCGTTGTACAGCGAGTATCTCGGTGTCTCGTTCGTCGAGATCTCCGAGGGCTCGACGATCACCGATGTCGACTTCTCGCTCGCCGTCGGAGACCTGTACGGTGGCGATGAGCGGACCGCCAGCGCTGAAGGCGGACTGGCCGTTGTCACACGTGACCGTGACGGCGATGGGATCGATGACCTCGCGGTCATGGACTTCCAAGACTTTGACGAATCGATCGACGACAACTTCGGCGGCGAATTTTTCCGAGGTGCGATGTTCGCCTTTGGTCAACTGCTCGGCTACGGGTACGCCGATGACCTGCCGCAACCGGTCTCGCAGAGTACCGATTTCATCTTCGCGCCCGGTACCGACAGCGAACTCGCGTTTCCGAGCAACGCCGATATCGTTCACGGCCAATTCCTGTTCCGGCCGGACAGCACCGACATCGACATGTATCGGTTCGAGCTCGACTCGCCCGGAACGGTCTCCATCGAGACGATCGCCGAACGGCTCACCGACACGAGCTTGCTGGACACTCAACTGAGACTTTATCGCGCCGACGCGACTGGCGCGTTTGTCGAAATCGCGCAGAACAACGATTACTTCAGCAACGACTCCTTGATTCGCCTGGAGGACCTGACACCGGGTACCTACATGCTCGGTGTCACCGCTCGTGGTAACAACGACTACGACCCGACGATTCCCGGCTCCGGATTCGGCGGGTTGACCGAAGGCCGATACGAGTTGCGTATCGACTTTACGCCGACACTGAGCACCTCGCTGAACGACACGTCTTCGCCGCCGCAAGGGCTGGACGGTGACGCCGACGGCCGACGCGGCGGGACGTTCAACTATTGGTTCGAACCGGCCGACCCGAGCAACACGATCTTTGTCGACAAGGCCGCGGTGGGTGATCCCAATGCGACCCGCGGTTCGGTCAGCAACCCGTATCTTGAAATCGATCAAGCGCTCGCCGCCGCACGTCCCGGCGACACACTTCGCGTCGTCGGTAACGGCGGCATCGATGGGTTGCTCGAAACACCGCAAGACAATTTCAGTTACCAGATCGGCACCAACTCCAACGGTCTGCCCCTGGCCGACGGTTCGACGCTCGAACTGCCGCAGGGTGTCAATCTACAACTCGAAGCCGGTGCGATCCTGAAGCTCAGCGGTCAACGCATCGGTGTCGGAAGCGTTTCGCCGACGATCGACCTCAGCGATGCTTCGCTGCAAGTGCTCGGAACGCCGAACATCGTCCTCGACAATGGCCTGCCGGCACGAGACGCGACCAACGCGATCATCCCCGGCAGCGTGTTCATCACGAGTATCAACGACGCGTCTGTCGGTCGCGGCAATCAATTCGATCTCCCGACGGCCGCCTCACCCGGTGATTGGGGCGGTATCGATTTCCGAGGCGATTTGGACAGCGCCGACGAGACTCGCCGCAACCTCGAAAACGAAGGCATCTTCCTCAATCACATCCAGCACGCGGACATCCGTTTCGGCGGAGGTGTCGTTCGAATCGGTGGCCAGAACGTCGCCGTTTCGCCGATCGACATGGCGAACACCCGCGCGACGATCATGAATTCGTCGATCAGCAGCAGCGCCGACGCTGCCATCGCGGCGACGCCGGATACCTTCCGCGAAGATCGATTCACGTCGCCGTTCTTCCAAGGCGGCGGAAGCTTCACCCCCGACTACGAACGAGTCGGACCTCAGATTCACGGCAACACGATCGTCGACAACACGATCAACGGCCTCTTCGTTCGCTTGCGAACTCGAAGCGGTGACACGCTCGAAACCGTCGACACCAATATCCGCTTCGACGACACGGACATTCCGCACGTCATCACTGAAAACCTCGTGATCAGCGGAACGCCTGGCGGTGCGATCGTCCAAGCGGGCGCGCCATCGTCTTTGATTATCCAAACCTCGGCGCTGCCGGGCTCGGGCGATATCGCGGCGGGCACCTACGTGTATCGAATCGCGAACGTCGATAGTTTGAACATCGAATCGGCGGCGAGCGATCCGACGCTCCCCATCACGACGACCACGACCGGCGGAATCCAACTGCAGCAACTACCCACCGCGCCGTTCGGGAGCGATCTTGTCTCGCGTCGTCTATATCGCGCGACCGTCGATCCGATTACCAACGAGCCCGGACCATTCACGCTCGTCGCCCAGCTGAACGCCAGCAGCACTTCGTTTATCGATCGCGCCGAGACCGGCGGAGCCGAGCTGATCGAAACCGACAACCCGCTTCGCGCACGACTCGATTCGAGCCTCGTGATCGATCCTGGCACGGTCGTCAAAATCGACGGCGCGCGAATCGAAGCCCGGTTCGGTGCCAACCTGATCGCCGAAGGCACATCCAGCAATCCGGTCATTCTGACGAGCTTGGAAGACCAACGTTATGGCGGCGGCGGAACATTCGACACCAACGATCGTGGCAACACCGTCGGGTTGACGCCCGGTGATTGGGGCGGTCTGTACATCGGAAATGGTTCGTCGGCCAGCATCGACAATGCGGTCATTGCCGGTGCCGGCGGCACCACTCGAATCGAAGGCGGCTTTGCTTCCTTCAACGCCATCGAACTGCATCAGGCCGAGTTGCGACTCGCCAACAGTCGCATCGAAATGAATGCCGATGGTCGCGAAAGCCTCAATGGCACACGAGTCGGCCGCGCCGATAATGCTCCCGGTGCGTTGTTCATTCGCGCGTCACAGCCGGTCCTGGTGGGCAACGAGTTCGTTGACAATGACAGCGCGGCGATCACCGCCGACCTCAACTCTTTGAACTACGTCGAAGTCAGCGACCACGGCCGCGCGACGGGCTCGCTGGACGCGATCGATGTGGTCGGAAATGTCGGCCCGCTGGTCGAAGATAACTCGCTGACCAACAACGCGATCAACGGCATGTTCGTTCGCGGCGGAGCCTTGGTCACCGAAGGCGTTTGGGACGATGTCAACATCGTCCACGTCGTCACCGACACGATCGAAATCCCAAACCGCCATATCTTCGGTGGCTTGCGGGTTATCAGCGATGCCCGCGGCAGTTTGGTCGTCAAGTTTGAAAGTGGTGAAGAGCCGGCGGGGATCGTCGTCGGCGGAACGCTCGTCAGTGCAGCCGACGAACTTCGTGACATCTCCGATCGAATCGGTGGTGCCCTGCAGCTGATCGGTCACCCCGATTTCCCGGTGGTCCTGACGACGCTGGCCGACGATACCGCCGGTGCCGGCTTTACGCTCGACGGTGACCCACAGATCGACACCAACAATGACGGCATCTTCTTCTCCGACCTTGATTCCGGCACGCTGCTTTTGCCGACGGGCCCCGAAGTCAACAACGGCATCCTGATTGACAACGATGTCGCCACAGACTTCCCCGGCTTCTTCGAGTTCCAGCCGACCGCCGGGGGCGACGCATTGATCGCCCGAACAACGACCCAAGGCGCGACACAGGTCTTCCCACTGCAAGCCTCATTGTTCGAGTATTCGCACTGGATTGATGTCGGCGCCGACGGAAACGCCATTCGCCTGAGTACGACGACCATCACCCAACAACCGACGCTCGTTGCAGACGACCGCGTTCGCAGCGCCGGTAACTTCGCGGGTGAAAACGGCACCGTGAACTGGGTCATCGAACAGTTCTTCGAGGACGGAAGCACCGACCTGACGAGTGAACTGAGTTTCTCGAGTGATCAGCCGCTCGGTAACATTCGTGTCATCAACTATTACGACCCGATCATCGGCACCGACGCAGGCGACATCCTGTTCACCGAAGGTACGCCGGGTCAAAATGATTTCCGCTTGACCATCCTCGATGGGCCGGAAGAAATTGGATTCCGTCAGTACGGCACCTTCGAGTCGGGACCGGGATTGGTCAACGCGACTTATGAAGGTTGGATCGCAGACGATTTCCCGGATCTGATTACCGCTCCAGAATTCAACTTGCCGTTCCTGCCCGATGGAACAGTGGATGCCGGTGTCGGGCTTTTGAACGACCCGCGATTCCCACAACCCAACTACGGCCCCGGCATCCTCACCAGCGCATTGGCGTGGCAGGTCGACACGGCTTCGAGTAGCTCATTCGTCACGACCAACCTGGAAGTCATCGCGGAAGTCTTCGGCACTCAAACGCTGCGGCTGGAGTCGGGACTTTGGGATGGTGTCACCATCCGTGAAGGTGCCGATGACCGCAATGTGCGAGCCGTCGCCGAACAAGAACCGGTGCGAATCACCGTCTTCGACACCAACGCGATTCCGGATCAAGCCCAGTTCCTCGGCGAGATCGCGCCGAATGAACAATCCGGCGATGAGAACCAACGTCTCGGGTTCATCGTCGATGGAGCGATCTCCGCCCGAGATGATGTCGACGTCTATTCGCTGGTCGCCGAAAGCGGCACCGAAGTCTGGCTCGACATTGACCGCGCCGGAACACATCTCGATACCGTTGTCGAATTGATCGACGCCAACGGCGTGGTTCTCGCTGCTTCCAACGACTCCATTGCCGCCGAAGGAAACCCCAGCGCGATCTTTGTGAACACCGATCGCTTGGACCCCGACGCCGCCCAACCGCTGCGTTTGATCAGCGAGAACGTCGAACGTCAACAACTCACGATCAGTGAGAACATCGTCGACTCGACCGGCGGTTTCCTCGTCGTGGGCTTCCCTGGTTTTGTTGAGAACGCCGAGATCGATCTTGCCGACTTCCTCGCCGATCCAGCCAGTTCGGTCGAAACCGCGATCGCTGGCGTCGCCGAATTCGCGGAGCTCGGTCCCATCCAAGTCAGCTTGCTGCCACGCAGCGGCCGCACGATCGACCAGAACGGCATCATCACCTCGCTGGGCGATGACTTTGTGCTCGAGTTTGAATTCAGCGAGAGCGTCTTCGTCGGACGACAGCCGCCGACCATCGTCGCCAGCACCATTCAGCTCCAGGGTGCCGCCGTCACCAGCTCCGTTCAGTCACTGATTCTCCAGTCGCAGGACCAGGACGACTTCACGTTCAGCCCCAAAGACGCCGGCATGCGAGTCCGCTTGCCCGGTGAAGCCGGTACCGAAAACCTGTACCACATTCGGGTCCGCAGTAGTAACACCCGCGACCCGCTCGATTTCGCCACGCTCACCGACCCGAGCCGAGTCCGCGATGGACTTTCGCTCGGTCGTTACACCCTGCAAGTTCGGCTTCGCGAGGCGGATGAATTCGCTGGCACGCAAGTGAATCTTGCCGACGTCCGGTTCGCGACCAACGGCCTCCAAATCATTGGTCAACCATTCCACTCGCCGCTTCTCGGCGAAGAGCAAGAGACTTCCGCACCGAACGACATCCTCGCGCAAGCTCAGCAACTGGGCTTCTTCGGCGTTGACGGTGACGCG
>JBCBLJ010001096.1:0-2123 GCA_038520195.1 Planctomycetota bacterium | reverse complement strand
TCGCCATCATCGGAATTCTTGTCGGGCTTTTGCTGCCCGCAGTCCAAGCTGCTCGTGAGGCGGCGCGCCGCATGAGCTGCAGCAACAACTTCAAACAAATCGGTTTGGCGCTGCACAACTATCATTCGGCTTACAAGCAGTTGCCGATGCACATGGGTGGGACTCGACGAATCCCAACCCAGGGTTCTTGGTTTTCCACTTATGGTGACGACTGCAACAACATGATGCTGAGCATCCACGTTGGGCTGACGCCGTTCATGGAGCAGCAAGCGGTTTGGGAACAAATCTCGAGTGCCAACTCGGTGGATCTGACGGATCCCTCCACGCCCCGAGTTCCGCCGTGGCCTTCGATGGGCCCAACGCCGACCGACGAAAACAACGTCATTTCGATCGTCAACACTCGGAACACCGCGTATCCGCCGTGGATGACCCAGATTCCGACTCTGCGTTGCCCAAGTGACCCGGGCACCGGTTTGCCGGCCATGGGACGCACCAACTACGCCGCCTGCCTCGGTGATGCACTGCACTTCACCGACAATGGCCCGACTTGGTTTGACCTTCGCGGTTTCCCCAAACCCGAAATTCACTTCAACAGTCAAATCGATATTCGCGCCGCTGGCCGCGGCGTCTTCGTCGCGCGAACGGAGATGAAGTTCCGCGACATCCTCGACGGTCTCGCCAACACAATCATGTGTGGTGAGATCGCGACCGACATCGGCGACCGTGACGTCCGAACGTTGGCCCGGACCTTTGCGGGGTTCAGCGCTCTCCGCAACGACCCGACGATCTGTCGTCCCGACATTGACCCCGAGCGACCACGATTCTGGGACGATAGCGTGACCGATGTTTTGGCCGCGAACCAAGGCCGCGGGTTCCGCTGGGCGAGTGGTCTGCCTCAGTACTCCGGCATGTACACGATTCTTCCGCCCAACAGTGAAACCTGCCTGTCGCTGGCCGACACGACGCCGGGTGCACTCTCGGCGAGTAGCCGGCACCAAGGTGGTGCACACGTGTTGATGGCCGACGGTGCGGTGGTCTTCTTGACCGACTCGATCGAGGCGGGCACGTCGAACAACGGCACCGTGCTCGACGGCGGAACGGGAAATCGTCGCCCAGGTTCGAAGAGTCCGTTTGGTCTGTGGGGAGCCCTCGGCACCCGCGCCAACAAAGAAGTCATCCAAGAACAGTTGAACCAGTAGTCTGGTTCAACTTGAAAATCTCGCGAACCGCGGCGGCTTTGGTCGTCGCGGTTTTTTTGTGTTTGAGTGCGTCAAAATCGCGCGCTGGCTCCGCAGTACGAAGTTCTCTCGCGTTCTCTTCGTTCGAAAAATCGGAAGGAGCCATTTTTACAATGGCTTGAAAAGATTGTTCGCGTGATTCGCGCACGATGACCGCATCCTCGGTCGTCGATTTTCTTTCATCCCGTTTTCTGCGGGCTCAAACGTGACACCTCCGACTCGCTGCGGCGCGATTGGTCCGCTGCTTGCGTCGGTGCTTCATTGCGAGACGGGTCGTTCCGTCGCGCACTCGCTCTTCCGATTCGCCATCGCGCTTGGAGCCGATGGCCAATCGGTCACACACGTTTGAGAGAAGAAAGATGAAGCGATTGAGTGTTCAGGCATTGGAAAGCCGCCGGTTGCTGGCGGGCGATGTTGCCATGGTCGAATCGACTCTGCACATCGAAGGAACATCACAGAACGATATCGCCGAAGTTTACGTCGCCGACGATTCGATCGTCGTGAAACTTCAGTCGAGCGGCGACGATGGCGAGAGCGTCGAGCCTCAAGAACAGACGTTCCCGGCGGACCAGGTCGATCGGATCGTCTTCGAAGCATTCAGCGGTGACGACTTGCTGATCAACGACACCCCGGTGGACTCGGTGATGCGCGCCGGGGGCGGGAACGACACGCTGATGGGCGGCGAAGGGAACGACATTTTGGTCGCGGGTGCTGGCGACGACCTCGTACTCGGTGGTGGCGGTGACGACCTGTTGCTTGGCGGCGTCGGCACGGACCTACTCATCGAGTCTTCGCCCGACGACGGTGACGATGATCCAGTCACGAATGACGATCCACTTGTCGACGATTCCATCGACGAGCCGGCACCGGAAACGGTGTCCGCCG
>JBCBLJ010000236.1:0-10221 GCA_038520195.1 Planctomycetota bacterium | reverse complement strand
TCTCGTCGCCGCCAAAGTTCGTCGCGACTGATTTGAAAGGGTTCGAAGATGACGATCGGTGATTCGCCCGACAGCCGAGTCCAATCCGACACTCGGGGTCTTCTGAAGATGCTTTCGCCATGCGCGAGAATCGGCCCCGAGTAAACGTTGCCTCGACCTTGCCAGGACAGCCTCCGTCGGGACCGATCCTCATCTTCATCGTCCATCGACTCAAAGTCGTAAACGCCGTCTTGGACGACGAACAAACAATTTGCGACGTCCAAACGGACCGCTTCATCGGACGCCAGAAACTCGTCGTTGATCTCGAGTGAGAGCGCCTCGGTGGCAATGAACGTGCAATGGTCCAGTTTCAACTCGGATGTGGACTCGATTTCAGCCGCGATGCCGATGCCGGCGGAGAAAACGCAGTTCTCGAGTTCCAAGCGAATGTCCTGGTTGGCGATGAGATCGATGCCTGTCCCTTCCCTCGCGTGGAATGAGCAATCACGAATGCTCACGTCGCTGGAGTCAATGAACTGCAGGCAATGCAGATCGTGTGCCCGAAATCTGCAAGAGGAAGCCGTGAATTCTCCGTTGTCGACGCGTAGCAAGGACCCGTGATCGTCGCGCAGGAAACCCGTCTCACCGACCAACGTCAATCCGCGAAGCGTGAGGTCACCCTCGACGATCAATAGGGCATCTTCGTCTTCCTCGTCTTCCGGGTGACCGATAAACTGAATGGTGGGTTCAAATCCTTCACCCGCGGCGATCGTGAGCGAGACGTGCTCCAGCAACGCGGGCTCGACTTCGACGACGTTGTTTGTGCGGATCTCAACGGTATCTCCTGATTCGGCGGCCTCGATCGCTTCTTCGAGTGTTTCAAAACGTTCCGTCTGAAACCCGCCGCGCACGATGAAGAGGAAATCTGCGTCGAGTGCGGGAGTTCCGCCACCGAAGCCGCCGCCACGCATCGGATCGGGGCGCATTGCGTTTGGCTCGCCCGTCGCTTTCGGCTCCGACGCGGCCCTATCGTTACTGGGGCGTGTCGGCCATGAGACCAAGAGCAGAATGCACACCAGCACCAACAACGCGCAGACGAGCGACCACACGAGTGGCATGGCCTGATTGCGGCGGCGGGTCGCGCTGGGTGAGCGTGTTTTTTTTGCCTGAATCAATGGAGCAATCTTCGGTTTCGCAGCGAGCCCTGCTTGCAGCGATTGCTGAAGGCCGGCGGCGGAACGGAATCGCTTTCCGGGCTCTTTCTGTAGCAGTTTTTCAATGATCTGTGCGAGCCACACTGGAACTTCGGAGCGCCGATCACGAATCGGCACGTGTGGCTTCGCTTCGATTTTCCGAAGCGTCTTCAGCAGCGAGTCGGATTGAAACGGCGAGGCACCGCAACACATCGCATACATCAGACTGCCGAGACTAAAGAGGTCGCCTCGTCCATCGTAGGTGGAGTCTTCGTCCAGAGCTTCCGGCGCCAAAAAGGCGGGTGTCCCGACGACGGTCCCGGTACGAGTAAGCTGCGAATCATCGCCGAACCGTGCCAAGCCAAAGTCGGTCACTTTCACCAGTTCGGTTTCCGACTCGATGAGAATGTTCGCCGGCTTGATGTCCCGATGCACCACATTGCCGGTGTGTGCCTTGTTGAGCGCCTTGGCGATCTGGATGGCAATGGTTGCGGTCTCGCGTGGCGAAAAGACTCCGTTGCGATCGAGTCGTTGCTGCAGCGTCTCGCCTTCAACGTATTCCATCACGATGTAAGGAAACGGTGGGCGCGCTGAAACCGAGTGAATGGTGATGACGTTAGGGTGTTTGATGGCCGCCGCCGCCCGCGCCTCTCGCAAAAACCTCTCCACGGCCGACGATTGCCGCGCGAGTTCGGGCTTCAACACTTTGATCGCGACGAGTCGGTCGAGTGCGACTTCACGTGCGAGGAAGACGACTCCCATGCCGCCGCGACCGAGCGGACGCACAAATTCGTAACCGTCGCGTTCGCTGTGGTCGACCAAGCCGCTGGACCAGGCATCGCTTTCGGTGGTCTCTCCGTGATTAAGAATGGACTTGGCGTCGAGAATGACCTTTTCGTGCAACACCGAGTCGCACGATGCACCAAGCGTCGAGAGTTGCCCGCGTAGTGCGGGGGACTCGGTTGGCGAGTCCAGCCGCTGTTGGCATCGACGGCAATGATCAACATGTTCGATCAGCCGCGATTCCGTTGCTTCATCCAACCCGCCCGCGATCAGACGGTCGAGCGTCGGTCGCGGAGGGCAATCACCATTCGCTGTCATCGATCTCTCGGATTTTCAGGCGAAGTTTCTTGATCACGCGATTCTTGGCGACGTAAACCGAACCGACGCTGATGCCGAGTCGCTCCGCGACATTCGCCGCCTGCTCGCCTTCAACGGCGGTCATCCAAAATGCCTTCCAGGTGGTGTCCTGGAAATCATCGCGAACCTTGTTGGCCGCCCAAGCG
The DNA here is from genome assembly GCA_038520195.1 of Planctomycetota bacterium. Lineage (GTDB taxonomy): Bacteria > Planctomycetota > Planctomycetia > Pirellulales > Pirellulaceae > Stieleria. The sequence goes on along the minus strand of JBCBLJ010000236.1, from coordinate 7,763 downwards.
AGAAGCTGTCGCTCGTACTGCTGGTTCCAGGATTCTTCAAGAGCATTTCGTGAATCAGCGACTTCGTTCAGTTGTTCGACCGCGCCGCTGTCGCCGGTGCCACGAGGCTGCCGCGCCTGTCGGCGACGTAGGTGACCCGACGTTCGCTTCGCAATCTTGTACAGCCAACTTCGAAACCTGCCCACGGAGGGATCGTAGTCGAAACGCTTGATGGAACCGGCAACCTCGCGCATCACTTCTTGCACCAAGTCGGCCGCATCGGAATCCTGCATCCCGCCGCGACGGCCAAACTCGAAGATCAGCGGGCTGTAGACTTCGGCGAATTGGTCCCAAGCATCCGTATCGTGGGCATCACGCAAACGAATCAGCAGACTCGCTCGTGTCGCTTCGACCAATCTGGGTGCCTCCGTTGGGCTTGGATGACTGACAGCCAGCCCCAATCCATGGAGCCGCGGCACTCAATTCTGGCCCACAGCGTGGCCGTTCACAAGTTTCGGCGTTTTTTCCCTTCGGCGTGTAAGGATCGGTGCGTGAGCGCCAAGGAACGTTTGGCGGAGAGGATCGGATCGCGATCCCCCGTCTCTCTTCTCTCTTCTCGGACACGCCCGGAGCACTGAACGATGCCTCACGCCTGGATCAATCGACTCGTCGGCCGCAATCAAAAACTCGTCAAACGCGGCAAACTTCGCTCCCGGCAAATGAAGCGGCGATTGCTGCTACAGGGTCTCGAAACGCGGCAATTGCTGGCCGGTGACATGATGGCCACGTCGGTCGCTGAAGGCGAGATGGCGGGCGCGGGTGAAATGAGTTCCACATCGTCGATGTCGGGGCACGGGGACCACTCGCAAGGGCATCCGGCAGCGATGGCGTTGGTGTCGCTGGATCAGGCGACGCACACGGTGACAACCTCGGGCAACTGGTCAGACCCATTGATCTGGGAAGGGCAGGCCCTGCCCACCGAGGGTGCTCGGATCGTCATCCCGCACGGCGTGACGCTCACCGTCGACTCGCAATTGACGCCGGAGTTCAAGACGATCCGCGTCGACGGCGTCTTGGATTTTGCCACCAACGTGAACACCGAGCTGCGAGTCGACACGATCGTCAGTTCGCCGATGGGTCGTTTCCGGATGGGCACCGCCGCCAATCCGATCCAGGCCGATGTGACCGCGCGAGTGGTTTTCGCCGATGACGGCGCAATCGACACGACCTGGGATCCGGAACAGCTCAGCCGTGGCGCGATCCTGCAAGGGCCGACGGAAGTTCATGGCGCGGCGAAAACGCACCGGTTGACGTTGGCAGCATTCCCCGTCGCTGGCGACACGTCCATTCAACTCAACTCGGTACCTGATGGATGGAGCACGGGCGACGAGGTCGTGATTACAGGAACCCAGGGGGCGACCAGCGATGAGGTTCGCACGATTGACTCCATCGATGGCACGACCGTGAACTTTGGTACGCCTTTGGAGCTAGACCATGTTCCGCCCAAGGGCGACTTGAATTTGTACGTGGCCAACAAGACACGCAACGCGCAGTTCAGTTCAGAGAACACCGAGACCTCACGCCGCGGCCACATCATGGTCATGCACACGCTCGACGCGGACATTCAGAACGCCGAGCTGGATCAACTTGGGCGGACCGACAAAAATCGCGAACTCGACGACTTGATCTTCGACTTCCCCGAAGTGGTCGGCAATCAAACCAGCGCCCCGGTGGTTTACAACGTGACGCCCGGCGAGCGAACGAACGTCCGTGGACGTTATCCCTTGCACTTCCATCGCGGTGGTGTGGATCCGACGAGCACGCCAGCCACCGTGGTGGGCAACGTGGTGGATGTCAGTCCTGGCTGGGGCTTTGTCAATCACTCCGGCAACGTCAACATGGTCAACAACGTGGCCTACGGAGTGCAGGGAGCGAGTTTCTATACGGAAGTCGGTGACGAGATCGGGTCGATGGTCGGAAACATCGCCATTCGAAGCGTCAGTCCATCATTCACGTTGGATGACTCCGGCGCGATCGATCCCGACTTGCGTTTGGAAAGCATGGACTTCGGTGTCGATGGCGACGGTTACTGGTTGTCCGGCCACATGGTTAGCATGCGTGACAACGTTTCGGCGGGGGCGACCGGGCATGGCATCATCATCTGGAGTGATGGTGTTATTGAACCCGACCTGGAACGAGGCCGTTCGAGCGTGAAAGTCGCGAACGTCGCCAATGGAAACCTCATCACCGGACGCGACACGATTCCGACTTGGTGGGCGCCGCTTGCCGAGATCAGCAACAACGAATCGTACGGAGCCACGATCGGTTTCCGCTCACGCTACGTGCATTCAGCGGGTTACCTCGGCGAAATCGGAAGCCCCTTCCACACACCGCCCGATCAAGTGTACATCGACACGCTTAGCCCCACCATCGACGGTTTGACCGTTTGGGGTTCTCGGGACGGGATGCTGATGAACTACAACGAGCGGATGTCGATCAAGAACGCTCGGCTCGTCGGTATAGGTGCACCATACGTCGCCAACGGCGGAACGGCTGACACCGGCGTCGGAATCGACATGTACAACGAGGTGACTCGCGGCCCCGGCGTGATTGAGAATGTGTCGGTCGAAGGATTCAACATGGGAATCCTCGCGCCAAGGCAAGACAACTGGCGACTCGACAACATCAATCTCAGCAACACGACGGACATGTTCATCACGGAGGCTCGGCAAGGCCCACGTGTTTTGGACATGACCAATGTGACGTTCGGTTCGTTGGATGGAACGGCGGTCCAGGATCAAGCGGCCCAGCGGCAGAACATCGTCATGGCGACCGACTTCGAAGCCGACGCGCACCAGCCGTTCTTCTTCCTTATGTCCGACGTGGTCACGCTCGACGGACAGCAGCTCTACTTCGATGCACAAGCGGCCGAATTCACGCCGATCACTCAGCAGATCGAACATCCCGCAGTACGGTTGCCACAGGAGATGATCGGCGCGACCAACCAGCAGTTGAATGACCGCTATGGCACATCGTTCGCGGGAGCCATCACGCCGAGTGACGCGGTCTCGGTGGACTACCTAACCGGCGGTGTCGTCGGCGCGGTCGCACCCCCACCGGCGACATCGCCACCGCTGTACGACATGGCGAGCGAAGGCGAAGGCGGAGTTCTGGTTGACCCAGGCACGTTGACCAACTTCAGCGGTGGACTGCCACCGGGTGACGACGACGGCGGCGACGGAGATGATGATGGTGGAGACGGAGATGATGATGGTGGCGACGGCGACGATGGAGATCCCGGCGACGACAACGACGACGATGATTGCGGCGACCACGACGAGGACTCCGGTGATGACTCGGACGAAGACGATGAGTCAGGAGACGGAGACGACGAAGATGGAGACGGAGAGGGCGACCCCGGCGACGAGGACGATGACACCGACGGAGATGATGGTGATTCCAATGAGGACGACGAGTCAGGCGATGGTAACGACGAGGACTCGGACGACGATGGAGACGTCGGCCCCGGTGACGAAGAGGACGACACCGACGGAGGTGACTCCGAAGAGGACGACGACGAGTCGGGCAATGGAGATGACGAGGACTCCGACGACGACGGAGAGGGTGACCCCGGCGATGAGGAGGACGACGACACCGACGGCGGTGAGGACGACTCCGACGAAGATGGGGACGACGAGGACGCCACCGGCGACGGCGGAGACGAAGACGATGAGACCGGCAATCACTGCGATGGCCAAGGTGACGATGAAGATGACGACGCCGATGGTGGCGACACCGATGAAGACGATGACTCTGATGGCGAAGGTGACGACACCGATGGAGACGACGAGGACTCAGACGACGACACCGATGGAGGTGACACCGACGAGGACGATGACTCTGATGGCGAAGGTGACGACACTGATGGAGACGACGAGGACTCGGATGAAGGCGATGACTCCGACGGCGAGGGCGACGACGAGGACGGAAGCGACAGCCGGTCGTTCCAAAACTCGCAGCAGCCGACGGACGTCAACAACGATGGATCCACCAGTCCCGTTGACGCGCTGTTGGTGATCAACACGATCGGGCAATCAGGAACGGGCTTGCTCAGCCAAGTCGCGACCATCTTGTTGAACTACATCGACGTCAACGGCGACGGAGCTCTTTCGGCGATCGACGCGTTGCGGGTCATCAACTTCCTGAGCCAGCCCGGACTCGCCGGTGCCGAAGCAGAGTCCGTGACGCCGAGCTCACCACTCAGCTTCGATCAAGCCATTGTCGGTGGCCTGGAAGACGACGACGAGCAAGTCGACGAGCAAACCCTGGACGCACTTGCACTGCGGCTGTAAGCCCCACCGCCGCAAAGGCGTTTGGCAACCTCAAACGCGACGGCACACTCGTGCCAGCGTTTGAGGTTGTCTCGTTTTTGGGTGTCGTCGGAACACTCCATCCTCTGCGCTACGGCCTTCAAGACTGCATCTTCGATTTGTCAATCGTTCGATCGCGGCCCGACTCCGATTCGCTGCGTCTTCTGGCTGAGCGATTCGCCATCGCTTGCGCGACGACGAGCCGCAACTCGCATCAGTGCCTATGCTACACTCTTCGACCAGCGATGTTTCCAGAGCTTGTCGGAGGCGTTTGACCGGTGGAAGGATCAAACGAAACGGTCGTTGGCTGGATTCGCCAATTCAATGCCGGGGATTCTGCGGCGGCGGCGGCGGGACTGTGGCAACACTACTTTGAACGTGTGGCCGCCGCCGCGCGTCGCAAGCTTGTCGATGCGCCGAGAAGAATGAGCGATGAAGAAGACGTCGCATCAAGCGTGCTGCGATGCCTTTGCAACGGTGCCGCGAACGGGCGCTTTGACGATCTGTCCAACCACGACGACCTTTGGCGTTTGTTGATGACCATCACCAAGCAGAAGTGCGTGGATCAGATTCGTCGGGATAGCCTCAAGAAAAGAGGGGATGGTCGCGTACGGGGCGAGTCGGTGCTGTCAACCGACGACGACCGCGGGCCGCACAGCTTGGACGACTTTATCGGAGAAGAACCCACACCCGAGTACCTCGCCCAACTCGATGAACAACTCGCACTTTTGCTAAAAACGCTCCCGGACCAAATGACCCGCGAGCTTGTCGAGCGTCGCTTGGAGGGCTGGTCGAACGAAGAGATCGCCCAACAACTGTCCATTTCCATTCACGCCGTTCGTCGCAAACTTCGGCTGGTACGTACCCTTTGGCTACAGCAGATTGCACATTAGCGGTCGCACACGAAACGTTGTGGTAATCGGAAAAGCCTAGGGAAACGATTCAAACGTTCTGACGACGCGGAAACCGCAACTGCAGTCGCGGTAGTCCGGTATGATGTGGGTTCGATAGGCGGAACGAGCGAACGCCGCGTCCTTGGAAAATGCACCGCCTCTCAGTACTCGGAGTTCACCAATCAGTGGTCCAACCGGATCAACGACCTCCGTTGGGTTGTAACGCCCAAATTTCTCGCCGCACCATTCCCATACATTGCCGTGCAGATCAAATAGTCCGAAGGCGTTCGCGGTTTTTGTACCCACGGGGTGCGTGCCGACGCCGCCTTCGTTCTCAATCCAAGCAAACTCGCGGACTTCCGCCTCGTCGTTTCCGGCGTGGAATCGTGCGAGACTCCCAGCTCGACACGCGAATTCCCACTCAGCTTCGGTGGGCAGTCGGCATCGAACGCCTTCCTTTTCACTCAACCAATCGCAAAAAGCAGTCGCGTCTTCCCAGGAGATGTTCACCACCGGATGGTCGTCGTTTGGCTCTGTTTCAAAACCGAGATCGGTATTCCACAGGAACTCGGGAGCCCGCAACCTCAAGATGCCATTGGTAAATCCGGCACCTCCCCGGCCATCTTTTTCGCCCTCGGTCTTGTATCCCGTCGCAACGACGAATTTCCGGAATTGGCCACGTGAAACCTCATGAACGGCAAGGGCGAATGGTTTTGACAAAACGACTTTTCGTTGTGGTCCCTCACTGGGCAGTCGTTCCGCATACCAGTCCGATCGGCTTTTGTCTTTCGTCTCCTCCGTCAGCTTCGCAATTTCAGCCTCGCTGCTGCCCATCAGAAACTCGCCAGGCGGAATGACTCGGAATCTCATGCCAATGGAGTTCTTAAATCCGACGGGCACCTGAAGGTGTCGGGCCCAGGCTTCTTGGTGTTCCTTCGCCTCTTCGGCTGTAAAAGGTACAATCGCCGGGGCGGGTTGGTCTCTCGGCCAAATTTGCTCGGTGATCTGTAGTGGGTCAGCGTCCTTGCGCTGCAGCCTGACCTGATGAAGCGACTCAAAACCAAGCTGGTCAAGCGACGTGCTTTCGTTGACAAGGGAATCCGCGACCGTCGACTTTATCTCGAGTTTTGGTGAAATGGAGCCGGCCGCAAACCCGACACCGATTACCTCGCCGGGTGCTACGCCGATTTCCTTGAGCGGAATGACGTACGTGTCGACACGAACCTTGCGGTCACTGCCCGTCTCGAAGTATTGAATGGCGCCGTAGCCCTCGGAGTCGCGTTTGAAAACGTAATATCCAGTGGTGCCCCGGACCTGGTAGAGCATTCCACGAAATCTTTGCGACCAATCGAGATAGTATTTTCGGTCGATCCCAGGGGTCAGCCGTCGATTTGAATCGACGTCGAAAACCAGCATCGATCGATCGGCCAATCTTTTCTGGCTCAATAGCGGATCGTTTGATTTGCCGAACGTCTCATCGTCATCCTGCCAAAGGATTGCCTGAACGACCAGATTCGTTCCATCGTGGCAAGTGTGTAGACGAAGCGATTCAGTCTCCACGAGTGCTTGAGCTTCACTCGCCGAGAACCCCGCAACACCGTTTTGAACCAGCTCGGACATCGAACTCGTGGTCACGCTTGGCGAAAGAACCACCTCGGGGACGCGCGGTGTTGAACTCGACTCCTCTCCTGCTGGTTCGAGGTTGGTCGAGGCACTTGCAACGTCTCGGTCGTTCTCAACCCGTTGAAGATGAACCTCGTGAAATTCCTCCCACGGCAGGTCCGCGGGGTAGTACATCTCTTCCTTTTTGGGAACGAATCCCACCGAGTTCACCACCAACGCCGGAAGTGGAGAACAGCCCCAATACGCGATACCAATCTTCTCGCCTGGCGAGATCCCAATCTCGTTCAGTGGAATGACGTAGGTATCAACACGAACCCTGGGTTTGTCATTCACGCTGTGATAACGTATTTGACCGTACGCACGTGAGTCCGATCGTAGATAGGTGCTTCTCGTCGGTCCCGTCACCACCTGGTACCGCATCTTGTGGGAGGATGGCGTGCGCGTGAGCCAGTAGAATCGATCGCTCCCCGAAGTACGCTGTCGATCCAGATCAACGTCGATCAGCAACGTGGAACGGTCGTTGTTCGTCTCCTGATCTTCTGACCTGCCGAACCTATCGTCGTTGTCCTTCCAAAGAATCGCTTGGACGAACAGGTTCTCGGTGTCGTTCCATGTCCGCAAACGCATGGAATCATTGTCGACGTGTGTTTGAACAGCATCGACCGTAAAACCGATCGCATTCGTATGAAGCGGCTTGCCTCGCGGGCCGCTCGCCTGAGAAAGATCACTCGCTTCTTCCATCACCGCTTTGGGTTCGAACGTCACCGAGACAGTCTGTCCATCTTTCCCACTCAGAACGAAGCGCGTGGTTGCTATTTTGAAGCCCGACTTTTCGAGTTGCAGCAACTTTCTTTCGCGATCCACCGTGAGTTCGATCTGCTGCCCATCGTTGGGATCG
>JBCBLJ010000903.1:0-3215 GCA_038520195.1 Planctomycetota bacterium | reverse complement strand
TTGGCGACGGATTTGGACCGCTGGCCCTGGGAAAGGGGACCGGCCAAGCCAATGGACGGCTCCTTTTTGTCGGTTACGGAATCACCGCCAACGAATTCGACTTCGATGACTACGACGGCGTCGATGCAAAAGGCGCCATCGTCATCGTGATGCGCAAGGAGCCCGGAGCCAGCGATCCGAGGAGTCCTTTCGATGGTGTTGAAAACACGCGGCACGCATTCTTTGCGACCAAGGTCATCAACGCGATCAGTCACGGCGCGGCGGCCGTGTTGATCGTCAACGACCCGCAGAGCACATGGGTATCCGCTCAAGAGGTTCAATTCCGGATCGATCAAGAAGCGGAACGGAAGCGTCGGCTCGAAGCACAATTGAAAACGTTGCCGCCGGAAGCCAAGAACAACCGAGCCGCCGCGAAAAAGCAGATCGCCAGCGCAGAGCGTTTGATGGAGTCGAGCAAGGCGGAGCTGCGAACCGCCGAGCGAGGCATCATTGGCGTCCGCAGTGCCGGTCCGGCGTCGCCACAAACATCCAAGATCCCAGTCGCGTCCATCGGCCGTGACATCATCGACCGGTTGCTCAAGGCCAATGGAATGTCGCTGTCGGAATTGGAAGGGCAGATCGATTCGACTTACGCGCCCGCGAGTCGACTGATTCAAGGCGCGAGCGCAACGATCTCCGTCGACATCAAACCTGCCGTTGCGGTCAGCGACAACGTGATCGGTGTCCTGCCGGGTAAAGGCGCTCTCGCCAATCAACAGTTGATCGTCGGGGCGCATTACGATCACGTGGGCATGGGTGGTGCATCATCGCTGGCGCCGGGCACGATCGCCGTCCACAATGGAGCGGACGACAACGCCAGCGGTACGGCAACGATGCTCGCGACCGCGGCGGAGATGAAACGAAGACTAGCGTCAGTTGCTTCGCACCGCGAAATCCACTTCATCGCGTTCACCGGGGAAGAGAGCGGATTGATCGGAAGCGCACGCTACGTGAAAGCACCGATCAAGCCCCTCGAGCAGGCGGCGGCGATGATCAATCTCGACATGGTCGGTCGACTCAAGGACAACGAACTCAATGTGTACGGCACGGGTTCAGCGTCCGGCTTTGACGAACTCGTCGAAACCACCAACGAAGACTTTGGCTTTAAGCTCTTTAAGATTCCCAGCGGTTACGGTCCCAGCGACCACCAATCTTTCTACCGAGCACGTGTCCCGGTGCTATTCTTTTTCACCGGGTTGCACAACGACTACCACCGTCCATCGGACGATGTCGAGAAGATCAACTTCGACGACATGACTCGAGTGACCAAAATGGTCTGCGAAGTCGCGTACCGATTGAGCACCCAACCCGAGCGGCCGCAATACCGCGAAACCAATCAAACGCAGGTTCGTCCCCGGCGACAATTGACAGCATTTCTCGGCGTCCAACTTGGCGAGCGTGGCGGCGTCCGCGTTGTCACGGTGACCGAAGGAAGCCCCGCCGAAGGGGCCGGTCTCAAAGCCGATGATCTTGTACAGAGGATTGACCAGACCGACGTTCGGACGCCCAACGACGTTGTGACTTGGGTTCGCAACCATTCCCCTGGCGACCGATTCGAACTGCGAGTCCAGCGCGGCGGTCGTGAACTGATCTTGCGGGGGGAGCTAAAGGGACGCCCCGAGTGAACCATCCGTCTTGCGGCCGAGGCTCCAAAAACGCTATGCCGAGTGAGCTGGGAAAAACTTGAGTCAATTCCCAGATTTTCGCGCGGATAATTGGAGGCCAAGATGGCCAGCGGCTGGATGGAACCGGAAGCGTGTCGCAATCTCGCGGTGCTGATTGAGTCAGTCACCGCTCCGATGCTGATCGAGCACCCGAGCCCGGTCTGCTTGGAGCTCGATGTCGACATGGATGTGCCGATCCCTTGCGAAAAGAGGCTCGCGGCGGACTTGGTCGCGGCGCTCTGTCGGCAGGCATTGGCGGCGATGCCCGATGGTGGCGATCTTATTGTCACCGCGTGCGCGACGGAGACGGGGATCGACCTGGAAATCGCCGATAGCGGGAGCGACTTGGATTCGCGCGAGCGGCATCTCCCGTTCGTCGCGGCGGCCATCGAAGCGGAACTCCACTGGCAGAACTGTCCGCAGGGCGGCGTCGCCGTCACGATTCGTTTTCCGGGCGACCAAGCCAGTGAGCGTTTGGCGGCCTAACCGTGTTGCAAAAGCGTACCGAACAATTCCAGGCAAAGCTGGATTCGTTTGCCACGTTGCCGCGGCAGTGGGTACTCATCATCGCCGCGGTGTTGATCGCGGGCGGCATTTACCTGATCTCCTCGGCGACGTCACAACCATCGACCGAACCGCTGTTCGGTGGTGGCCCGATGCGCGACTTCGATTTGGATCAAGTGGAACTGGCTTTTGGTGGCGCGGGCCTGACAGGTTGGCGACGCGAAGACCAACAGATTTATGTGCCCAGCCATTCCCGGCACCAGTACCTTGCCGCGCTTCAATCGTCTTCGGCGCTCCCCTTTTCACTGCATAGCGCCGTTGAGTCGGCTTTGGAATCGGGTGGCTATTTCGAATCGGATGCCGCTCGTCGACTGCGAACCCAATTCGCGAAAGCTCAAGACCTGGGCAACAAACTGACCGCCTTCTCGGATGTCCAATGGGCAAGCGTGGATTACGACGAGCAGGAATCCGGTGGGTTCGGACAAGACGTGATCCGCAGTGCGAGCGTCATGATCGTTTCGACCGATGGTAAACCTTTACCGTCCACTCGTATCCGCATGATTCAAAAGCTGGTCGCAGCGGCATACGCGGGCATGTCCAGTGACGATGTCGTGGTCACCGACACCATGGCGCGGGAGTCCGTTGCGGCCAGCGACCCGGAGACCTTGAAGCGGTTTCAAGACGAGCGAGCACTCGAGGAAAAGATCTCGCAGTTGCTGGTAGCGTATGGCGAAACGCATGTGGGCGTCAAACTCGGAAACGACCAACAACGCGTGTCGATTGGGATTGCAGAAGAGCGGCTGAAGGCACAATGGCGGTCGCAATCGCAGACGGCGACAAACGGGGCCGATTCCGCCGGGGGAATGACAACCAAGTGGAACGAGTTTGTTCAGTCCACCGAAGCCTGTGTCCGCAGCGCCGTGCTCCCGCTGCTCGACGTCAACGGATCGCCGGAACCCATCATCTCGCTCTGGTATTTTCCGCGGGCTCAATCCAGCGAAGAAGGTC
>JBCBLJ010001202.1:0-1565 GCA_038520195.1 Planctomycetota bacterium | reverse complement strand
GGCCGTTTGGAAGGCTCGGCGCCGGCAACCAGTGCGTTTGCGCCCAAGAAGGCGATGAACGCGGTGAGTGATCGAAGGCAGCGGTTCATCGCTTGAATCTACGGCAGTGGGAAACGCACTTCTGCGGAATCGCGTTTCGGAACGAGGCGGGATGAGCCATAATGTACCTCAACGCAAGTATCAACGCGGGAAACTCGCAAAGTGTCGAGCAGTTCCGCGATAGAACTATGGTTTCGCGGTGAGTGAAATGGTTTCGGCGACCTGAAGACCTTCAATGTGACAGGAATCGTCCGTTACGAGTCGCAGCCGTTTGGGCATGGTCGATGGCTTCGGTAGTATCGCAACGTCATTACCATCGAAGCTGACTTTCCAGCGAAACGGTTCGGCGTCGATCCGCAACTCACGGTAGACAGGCTCGTCCATCGTTGCGTCCTTCCAGGGGTCTTTCGAGAGTGGCGATTGGGTGAGTTTTCCGTCGTTCCAAACCGCGATGTGGGTCCGAGAGATCTCGATCTCGACGATGGGTCGCCCATCGGGCGCAAGCAGTTGTGTCTTCGCCGACGCCGACTCCAGTAGGTTGATTCCCGCCGTCAACAAAAAGTACGTGTAGCCGGGGAACTCGTGATCCGCCGTGCCGGACACTTCGAGGACGCCGACACCCTCGTAATCAAGTTTGGCATCCAGGACTCCGCCACGCGAATTCCATCCCTTGATCGAAGCGCCGTCAAACAACGGCGTGGCGAGTCCCGAAAAATCCATCTCCGACGACCGTAGATCACGTTCGGGTTGAAACAACGTGACGCCGACAGCGAATGCCGTGAGTGAAATGCATGTTACTAAAATGGAGATCGCAATCCATCGGCCGAAACGACTCGGCGCGCGGTTCAAAACCGCACGGTCGAGCGAGTCCCCGTGCGTTTCAAATCCGGACTCGAACTCAAGGGTGTCTTGGCCGTCGGCATCGGAAGAGTGGATTCCGACGCTCTGCGTCGACGCTGTTTTGAGAATCTCCTCAATCCGCTCGATCACTTGTTCGTATTCTTGAGGCCGATCGCGGGGATCGAGTGCCATCATGTCGAAGATCAAATCGGAAGATTGCTTGGAGACGTCGGGCACTTCTTCGACCAACCGCTTTGGTTCGGCATTCTGCTTCTTGAGTAAAACGCGCATCAGCGATTCGCCGGCGTACATGGGAGCCCCGGCGAGCATGTGATAGGCGGTCGCGCCGACGGAGTAGATGTCGGCGCGGTGATCAACATGAGAATCACTCGTCTGTTCCGGCGACATGTAGATCGGAGTACCGACGACGTTTCCTTCAAGCGTCAGACTGGTGTCATCGGAAGACCGTTCGATCGAAGCGGCGAGCCCGAAGTCGGCAATTTTCAGCAAGGGCACGCCAACGGGAAGGCTGGAGCCCGGCGGGCGATCCAACAGAAACAGGTTCTGCGGTTTGATATCTCGGTGGACCACGTTGTGTTGACGCGCGTAGAGTAGCCCCGAGACCGTTTGCAGGATGAGATTCCAAGTGAGTCGCTCGGACATCGCTCCTTTGTCGGCGAGCCGTT
>JBCBLJ010001000.1:0-2672 GCA_038520195.1 Planctomycetota bacterium | reverse complement strand
TTATAGCTGCCGAACTGATTTATCCTCGTTCCAAGCTATAATCTCGTGTATTCCTCCATTCGCCTGCATCCTATCGTGTGGTCGACGCGAATCCCCGTTTGAGGCAAGAAATGCCGGACGTAAACCCGTTGACGCAGCCCGTTCCAGATTCTGACACATCCGTGAGAGATGACCCCGCAGGCAGTTCGGGAAGCGGTTATGACGTGGTGACGTCGGCCGCCTCGCCGAACCAGATTGCCCGACCGAAGCGTTGGGATCAGTACATCTTGGTGAACGTGGCGGTCCCGATCTTGTTGCTACTTTCGGGAGTGGCGGTGGTGGTCGCGCTGGGTGAGGCAAAGCCCAAGCCGGTGCCTCCGCCGGAGTCGACACGCGAAGCGGTGTTGCAAACGATGCTCGCCGCGAGAGTCGAGCGAGTCCAAACGCTGGCGGAGACCGGCAAGCAACTCGAGTTGGTCATCGATGGCAGTGTGGTTCCCTACCATGAGGCGAGGGTTGCCGCGGAGGTCGCGGGGCGAGTCGTCTTCAAGTCGGACAATTGCAACGCTGGATCGTTCGTGCGCGAGGGTGACGTCTTGATGCGCATCGACCCGACCGACATGGAAATGGAGGTCGAACGACTGACCCGACTTCGCGAACAGGAGTACCGTGGGTTGGGGGAAGTCGATCAGGAGATGACCAACACGACACGGTCATTGGAAGTCGCGCGGGCAGACGTTGACCTAAAACGTAAGGAAGTCGAACGGCAGCAAAGTTTGAAGACCTTTGCTAGTCAAAGCGAGGTCGACGCTTCGAAGAGTTCGTTGCTGCAGGCGAGCCAGCAATTAGTGACCCTTGAAAATCAAATGAGCTTGTTGAGGGCTCGGCGATCCAAGCTCGAGGCCAGTGAGCAGTATGCGGCGACGCAATTGCGTGTCGCCGAAATCAATCTTCGGCGCTGCGAGATCACCGCACCGATCAGTGGTGTCATTGTGAGCGAAGAAGCTGAGTTGGACATGTTCGTCAATCGGGGCACACGGCTGGTCACGATTGAGAATACCGACCGCGTCGAAGTTTCCGCCAGCATGCGAATGGACCAACTCCATTGGGTGCTTGACCAAGCCGGTGACGTCGATTTCAAGGGCTATGATCTGCCCGACACACCGGCGATCATTGAGTACGAAGTTGCAGGACGCGACGCGGCTGTGCTTCGTTGGGAAGGCAAGCTTGTGTCGTACGACGGAATCGGTTTGGACCCCAACACGCGGACGGTTCCCGTTCGGCTTGTCGTTGACAATCCCAAACGCTACGTCGACGCATCCGGAAAACTGCGAGAGTCTGATCGCACGAACGCGCTGATGCGCGGGATGTTCGTGCGAGTGCGCTTGCAACTCACCCCCAAGACACCGCTCATCGTGATCCCGGCTCGAGCGTTGCGTCCCGGCAACAAGGTTTGGAAATTCACGCCCGACGAAAAGCCGTTGGAAGACTTGATTGCGAAGGCGGTCGAACAGCGTACTAAAGCGGCAGAGGCGGCAGCGAAGGAAGGTGACTCCAAAGCCAAGCTTGAGTCGACGGAAAAGAGTATTGCGACGAGCGAGGTGGCACTGCAAGATAAGTTGGATTCGAAATCGAGTTCGACGGAATCGAGCGACGCGGCAAAGGCGACCGTGACAACGAGTGCCGAATCCAAATTCGATGCTGCTTCGTGGTCGCCTGGACTAGTCACCTATTCAGACGTCGTCTATCCGGTCGAGTCTTTGCGGCTTGGTGGCACTGTCGTCACCGATCCAAGTATTTCACCTTCGCTTCAAGCCGCCGGACGTGATTGGGTTTGCGAGGCGGGGCAGCTTGATCTGGCCGGCGGAAGTTTCGTCGTTGTGTCTCCCCTGAATTCGATCCCACCGGAAGGCTTGCCAGCTCGAGCGCAATTGAAATCGGACGAAGGCCGAGAGAGCGCGATGACCGCTGATACTGAGTCCAATCAACTCTAACGACCGATTCGATGAAGCAAGCGATCACTTGGGCGATCTCGAATGCACCAGGCATGAACGTGCTGATGGTGGCGTTGATGGTCATCGGCGGTCTCTCGCTGATGGGGATGCGCCGAGAGGTTTTCCCGGAGTTCGAGCTCGAAGTCGTGATGGTGACGGTGCTCTATCCGGGCGCGACGCCGAAGGATTGTGAAGAGGCGATCTGCCAAAAGGTAGAGGAATCGATCCGCTCGATATCCGGCATTAAGCAAGTCACGTCTATCGCTCAGGAGGGTGGCGCGTATGTATTGGCCGAACTCCGATCCGACGTGAAAAACGTTCAAAAGGTGATGTCGGAGATCGACCGCGAAGTCTCGCGCATCCCCAGCTTTCCCGACCTCGCCGAAGACCCGCAAGTCCAGCAAATCACTTTCCGCGATGCTGCGATTCGAATCGGCGTGGTGGGGCCACAAGATCGCGGTGAGCAAGCCGAGCTGAGACTTCGCGAGATCGCCGAGGAAGTTCGCGATGACGTGCTCGCGCTATCAACGGTGTCCTCGTCTTCGATCATGGGAACGCGTCCCTACCAGATCGACGTCGAGATTCCCGAAGCGACGCTCCGCAGTCACGACCTGACACTGGATACCGTGGCCCGTATTCTGCGGACCCGCAACGTCGAATTGCCCGGCGGTCAGCTCAAGGCCGAAGGCCAGGAGGTCT
>JBCBLJ010000133.1:0-13725 GCA_038520195.1 Planctomycetota bacterium | reverse complement strand
CGCGTCACGGAGATTCATTACGATCCCGCTGTTGATGGGGACGCGGAATTCCTTGAGTTTCGAAACATCTCCACCGAAGCGAATGGTTCCACTGTTGACCTAGGTGGCGTATTGATCACCGATGGCCCGAGTTCTCCATTTCTCTTCCCCGTCAACACTCTGATTGCGCCCGGTGAATCAGCGGTGGTCGTCCGCAACGTTTCCGCATTCTCGGCGGTCTATCCAGACGTCGAGCCATCCAGGATTATCGGCGAGTACACCGGCAAACTCTCCAACGGCGGCGAACGAATCCGAGTCATCGACGCGTTCGGGGCGGAGGTCTTAGACGTCTCCTACGGCACCATCGACCCTTGGCCCGAATGGGCCGATGGCATCGGCGGCTCGCTGGTGCTTGCGGAACCGAACACAACACCGGTTCCCGAACTTGGAAAGCCGAATCGCTACCGTGGGAGTGTCGAGATCGAGGGGACGCCCGCCGCGGCCGAACGAGGACAAGCCGGAGTCTGGATCAGTGAGGTTCTCGCTCACACCGATAGTCCACTCGTCGATGCCATCGAGCTGTTTAATTCGACTTCCGAGCCGATCGATATCGGCGACTGGTACCTTAGCGACGACGGTTCGACGCCCGAAAAGTATCGCATCCCGACAGCGACCACCATTCCGGCCGGTGGGTTCGTCGTCTTTGACGAAACCGACTTCAATCCTCCGCAACCCAATCCCAACAGCGCAGAACCCTTTGCGTTGAGCGGCAGTCGTGGCGACTCGGTTTGGCTCTTCAGCGGCGACGGCGCCGCTGCCACCGGCTTTGCAGACCATGTTTCGTTCGACGCAACCTTCAACGGCAACTCCCTGGGACGTCTCGACGGAAGCCAGGGGCGGTTGGTCCCACTTTCGAATCGATCGCTCGGCGATGTAAACGGGATGTTCCTCCCATCGGTGATCTTCGTTTCCGAATTCAATTATCACCCCTCCGACCCAACGCCCGAGACACTCGCGGTCGACCCATCGTTGACGTCCCGCGACCTCGAGTTTGTCGAGATTTCGAATGCCTCCGACCAAGTCGTCGATCTTCAAAACTGGAAGCTGAGTGGCGAAGCTGAATTTGAGTTTCAAGTCGAAACGGCATTGGGACCCGGCGAAGCCTTGACGTTGGTTTCGTTTGACCCGAGTGACTCGACGAAGGTGGAAGCGTTTCGAACGCACTATTCGATCAATGAGAATATCGCCTTGGTCGGCCCGTTCGCCGGATCGATGAACAACAGCTATGGAGTCTTAAAGCTCCAGGCTCCCGACGATCCACCCTCCGATGAACCAACCCTGATTCCGAAGGTGACCGTCGACGAAGTCTTTTACGGCGATCTTTCCCCGTGGCCGGTCGAAGGCGATGGTGGTGGGGCGTCGTTACAGCGACTCGACGCAACCACACTGGGGATGTTTTGGGGGAGTTGGAACGCTGAGACGCCGACCCCGGGCAATCTACCCCAACGGCCCGTTGTTGAGTCGGTCAGCATCAATAACGGCGAAGACACGCGAAGCTTGGTGACCGTCCTCGAGGTTCAATTTGATCGCCCCGTCGATGTGAGCGCTTCTTCCTTCGTGCTCACCCATCGCGAAAGCGGGCAAACGGTAGACCAACTCCTGCTTGCGACAGAAACAACCATGGGGAAAACTCGCGCCATCATCCGCTTCGGTGTCGGACCGCTCGTCATCCCGCGACCGGCCGGTAACTCGCTGATCGATGGAAACTTTGAACTACGCGTTCTGGCCGACGAAGTGCGT
Source organism: Planctomycetota bacterium (assembly GCA_038520195.1). Lineage (GTDB taxonomy): Bacteria > Planctomycetota > Planctomycetia > Pirellulales > Pirellulaceae > Stieleria. The sequence goes on along the minus strand of JBCBLJ010000133.1, from coordinate 11,946 downwards.
CTACAGGGGACGGACACCGCAATGGCTCACGACTCCGTTTTTGGTGACGACGGTGACGACGGACTGTTCCGCTTCTTTGGAGACGGCGACGGAGATCGCGATGTCGATGGCCAGGACTACGGTGCGTTCGCGTCGGTTTTCCTGCTCAACGACGACGATCCCGGATTCGACCCGCGGTTTGACTTCGATGGTGATGGAGACATCGACGGGCGGGACTACGGTCCATTCGCCGACCGTTTCCTCAAGACGTTCCCACTCATCTGACTCGCGTCTGGCCCGTCGCGTTTTAGTCCGGGAGCGTGGTTAGAAAGCGTTCGCCAAATCGCCCAAAGTCCTGCCCATCGACGTCGCCGTCACCGTCCGAATCAAGTTGTGAGTTGAACTCGGAGTCTTGGTCGGTCTTCAGGAATGTCGCGCCGAAACGCCCAAAGTCTTGTCCGTCCACGTCTCGGTCACCATCGGTGTCTCCGAACAATCGAAAGTAACGATCGACGCGATTTCCCCCCAGTACGCCGTCGCCATCACCGTCGATTGCGATGCCTTCTGAGTCTCTGACGTGAGTACTCAGGATTGTCAGCTCGTAGTTGCCATCCACCAAAGAACCAAAAGCGTCGACCGAATCGCCTGCGAGCATCAGTGTTGCAATCGTTCCAGAACCCGAATTGTCGAGTACAAAGCTTGTCTCAACCGTCAGGTTGGTGTCGCTTTGATTCTCGATCCTAAACGCGCCGGGATCGACGTCCACTGTCTCGCTGAACTGAACGACGATGCGGTTGATAATCGAGCGTGACTCTGGATCACCGTAGTCCACGTCGATGAGTGTCAATTCGGTTTGCCCAAAGTCGTTACCCACCGAACCGGCCGGAGTAAGTTCCACTTGAAGAACAGACGGTGTCGTCGCGACAGAGTCGGCCAAAACAACCTGTCGGATTGAGTACGTTCCCACCTCAGTGTTATCGAATTCGTAGTGTCCGGACTCGTCGACGTCGGTTGTTCCAGGATCGTCGGCGGCGGTGACTCGAAAGGGCTCGTTCGCATCCAACAGTCCATTGAGATTCGTGTCGATGAAGACAGTCACGCCCGCGACTCCCGCTTCGCCGGTTCCACGTATTTGGTCATAGTCGTTGTCGTTAAAGACCGTCCCGCTGATCGTTGGAAGTGGTCGTATCAGAAAGTCGCGGTTTGCAAAGTCGACATCCTTTGCCGCCCGAACCGCATATTCGCTGTTGGTCATCTCGGCCGCGCCTATTGCCCACGCAAAGTAGCCGAGGGAAGTCTGCCGGACGACGACGCCCTCCAAGCTGGCGACCCGCAGTGAATCGCCGAACGAATGAAAGTTCTCACCGGCGGCACCGGCCAGACCGGCGCTGGATGTGAATGCGACCTGCTGTTCGATTACACCGGTGTCTGGATGGATCACAAGGTTGTCTTCGTTCGCGCGCGCAAACAAACGAGAGCCGTCGGCGGACTCGCCAAGACTCCCAAGCAAGTCAAAGTCACTGGCATTAACGCTGTTGATGTCGAGCGTGCCGACCACCTGCAACGTCGCCGGATCCACCGTCACAATCACGTCGCTGTCGCTATCGAGCGCGTAAACGTGATCGCCGACCGCCGCGACACCGGTATAAGTTCCGGCAGGAAGTACGAGTGAACCCTTAACCTCCCCGTCATCGCTGCCCAAGACCCACAGTTCATTCCCGCTCGCGTAGTAGACTCCCTTCGTTCCCACGGCTAATCCCGCGTCCGACGAAACCGTGCCCGGCGCGGGAAACTCGCGAAGTACTTCGTTGGTGATCGCATCGTGTCGACGGATGGTCGCTTCGGAACCGTTGACCTCCAGCGCGTAAACAAATGTCGTGTCTTCCAACGTGGTGACCGGCCCGTCGTCTGTCACAACGCGAATGATGTAGTCGCCGGGTAAGAGGCCGTTCAGATGGTAAGAGCCGTCGCCCTGTGTGATCGTGGAGACCTCGTCGACGTCGAAAACCGCGTTACGGTTCGCATCGATATAGACGGTCAGCCCGCCGATTCCTTCATCGCCATCGGTCAGCCCGTTTCCGTTGTCATCTCGCGAAACGATTCCCGAGACCGTTGTCGTTGTCTCGCGTTGCCCGCCATCAAGACCGCTGAGAGTGACCGGCAAGACCGAAACGACAGTCCCGGAATCAGCAAATGGACCGCCCGCCAAGCCGAACGAGGGAACGAACGGCGTTGATCGAAGCAAATTGAATTGCCCGTCGTAGGCGTCCAATAGCAGGGATGTGTTCTGACCGCGTATCAGCCATTCGCCGTTGAGACCGGTCGCCATCGCCGCGTTGTTTGCACGCTCCACCTCAGTGACATCCACCACTCGCGCGGTAAGCGGATCGATCTCGAACACCCTGGCGTCGCGCGTCGAGGTTGCCAAGATGGATCGGCCGTCCGCGGACTCGCTCACCGATGAGAGCGTTGGAAGTAGGTCACCCGCGTAGATCGGGTCTTGGTCCACCAGTCGAGAAAGCGGCATCGCGCCGTAGAACTGCAGCGAGTCTGGATCGAAGCGAATCAACTGCGAAGGCAACCCACCGCCCAGAGTCAGTACGTAAACCGTTCCATCGATGACGACGGGGCCCGGAACGAAGGTATTGTTGCCGGGTAACGCCGTTTCGCCGATCAGGCTGCCGTCGGTCCCAATCACCGAGATCGTCCCCCGGTATCGGTCGGTCACGATCAGCCTGCGACCGTCATACGCCATCGACGCTAAACCCTCGAAAGGAATGTCCGTGTCGATTCGCGACAAGACCTGCCCGCCGATCGGATCGACTTCGAGAAGCTGAATGAAGTCGTTAGGTGGGTTGCTTGTATCCTGCCACAAGGTAAAAGCAAAGAGACGGTCGACAGCTTCGACAACCTTAGTGGAGGCAAATCCGCGCGGTGGTAAGGTACGTATCAGTTGGCGACCCAACGGAACGTTCAGTGAGTAGCTGCCATCCGATGCGCTTTGCGTTTGTGGCTCATCCGAGTCGGGCCAATCATTCCCGTTGAGGTCCGCAAAGATCGTGACGCCCTCCAGACCAGGCTCCTCGGCGTCTCTTACGCCATCCTCATTGAAGTCCTCAAACTGGACTCCAGATACCGTGCCCGTGTCTGAGACATTCGCAAAGCTCAAGTCCGTGATCGACTCTTCAAGGTACACGGCGACGTGATGCTCCGTCGCGGCGGATGACTCCGCGCCTAACCCGTAGTAGTCCGCGCCCACCAGGTAACGCCGGAAAAGCCCGAGTTTGTCGTAGGCCCGCACATTAGCCGTCCACGCAACAAACAACTCGTCGCCGGCGCCTGCGAGTCCCGCGACGAAGGAGAAGTCCTGTTCATCGACGATCAGCCCGGAGAGCGGATCAACGATCAAGATGGACGAAGACGACTGCCGAACCGCCAGGTTCTGTCCGTCTGCGGCTTCACCAAGACTCGAGGACAAATTAATCGACCCCGCGACGCCGTTGTTGATCAGACCCAAATCCATGCGACGGACAACGTGCCGCCGCAGCAGATCAAAAACGAGAATCTCGTCGGTCATGTAGTCCTGCAGGTAGGCCGTATCGCCCACGATGGCGATCCCGCTGATCGACGCGGTGCCGATCGTCATTGAGTACTCGAGATCGCCTGTTTCCGCATCGATCCTCGCGAGCCGATTCCCATCGGCGACGTAGAGATCGCTTCCGGTGACTGCCAAGCCGGCTGCTCGCGTCAACCAATCGGGAGCCGGGATCAGGCGTAGACTCCATCCGGTGAGGGGATCTAGCTCACGAATCTCGATCGAGCTATTAACCTCTCTAATCCCAAAGAGCCGAACCGCGTCGTCGGTCGTGGCACGCGCGAGTTTCGACGCAACGGGCATCTGCCGAATCACGTACTGCCCATCCGGGACACCGTCGAAACGATACACACCCGACGCATCGGTCTGGACCACGGGCTCACCGAGATCGAACAATCGATTTCGATTGATGTCCACATAGACATCAACGTTTGCAAGAGCCGATTCGGTAGCGTCCAGGCTCCCGTTCGCGTTGGTATCCTCGAAAACACTGCCAGTGAGCGTGCTGAGTGTCGATTGAAGGTGATGGTTTACCTCCGAAATTGCTTGAGTCTCATCGAGCGCAACGCGTACGCCGGTGACCGGGGAAGCCGCCCCGCCCAGGCCGGCCAGCGTCGAGAAGTGAGGCCACGTATCGACCAAAGTTCCCGACTCGTCGTAGACTTCGACCGGTGCTCCCAGAAATGCCTTGTAATGTCTCCCGCCGAATCCAGCCAACGCGGTATCGCGACGACTGTCCGTGACAGCGGCCGTCTCAAACGTGGCAATGCCCGTCCGCGGATCGATCAGAATTTCGCGTCCGTCTTCCGAAGCGAGCACGATCTTGGTTCCGTCGGCGGACGCGCCGGCCGCAATCCGCCCATAGCTCGGAATGGAAGGCGGCGTTGCGGGAAGCGACTCGAGCCCCCAGTCCCATGTGACCGGCAACCATCGAACAAAGGCGTCGCTTTCCGGGATGTAACGCACCAACTCAAGCGCCCCGAGGGACTCACGAACGTGGTACGTCACGCCGCCGATCGTCACCGGCCCGTAATCGGTCTTATTCGAAAAACCGCCACTCGGTCCGCCCGTGAGCGGCTCACCCAGCCTTCGGCTATCGATGATGCTTCCATCGGTCGCCAGTTCATAAATCATCTGTTCTTCATCGTGAACGAGCAGAAGTCGCTGGCCGTCGTATTCCAGCCCCACCTCAATTGACTTGGGTATGTCGAGCAACTGTGTTTCGAGCAAAGAGCCGTCCGTCGGGTCCAGTTCATAGAGCCTGAGCGAAGCACCTGGGCTCGCGTGGTTCACTGCGAACAACCGATCCTCGCGCGGATAGGCATCGCTATGACGAAAGAATCGCGGCGGCACGGCTTTGACGACGTATTCACCCGGCAGCACATCGGCGATCGTGTAACTGCCGTCGGACGCAGTCACCGTCGACGGTTCCCCCGCGTCCGGCCAATCGTTCTCGTTCAAGTCAAGAAAAACGGTGACGCCTGTGACGCCTTGCTCAGCGCTGTCGATCGCGCCATCGCCGTCGAGGTCGTTGGAGACGACGCCCGAAATGGTTCCGGTGATGCGTCGATAGCCATGATTTAACGTCAAATCGGATGTCGTACTGCCGAATTCCCCGTACTCCAAAAACGGGCCACCGACGAGACTGGATACCGCTGGTTCGCCCAACATTCGCAGCGAGTTGAAGTCCGAATCGAACGCGATCAGCTGTTGGTTGGTGCCCTGACCGCGAAAGAAGAATTCGTCTCCGAGTGTGGCGGCGTTCCAATCCGATCCGGTCGTGAAGGAGTTGTTGGTGACCCCCGTCACCGTCGCCGTTTTCGGATCGAACTCGAAAACACGATCGTCGGCAAACGCGAACAAGTCGATCGTCTCGCCATCGATCGTCTCGGCAATCGCAGCCGAGATCGTTGGTAGTCCGTCCGGTAACGACGCGGCAATGTCGCTCGCGATTTGAACGGTTCGAGAACGCGTGAACGTACCCGCGAGCGGATCCCAGTCATACAGTCGACCATCATTGTTGTAGACATAGACTTGGTCTCCCAAAACCATCGGTCCAGGTGTGTAGGGCGTCGTCCCGTCTTCGCTCCTTGGGAGTGGCACGCTATGTACCAATCCGCCCCGAAACCTGATCTGCAGAAACACATCTTGCGCGTTGTCGACGATGTAGATGAATTCGCCGTCGGTGGATGCCGAACTCACATTGGAGACCGGGACCTCCGTGTTGCGAGTCGCAGTCTGGTTTCCGGTTTGAGTATCGAGGAAGCGATATTGCAGGTACTCACCAGTCGGGCTTGCGGCATCGGCGACGCCGGTCAACCCGACCAACACGTTGTATTCAAAGGGGGCAGTTGTCGGCTCGTACCCTAGCGGCCAGACACGCTGGACCCAATTCGAACCGGTCGGCACGTTGTTGATCTGATACGCACCGGACGCGTCACTCACGTCAAACGGCTCGCCGCCATCGCGGCGTCCATTGTCATTGGCGTCGATGTAGACCACGACTCCGGGCAATGGCGACTCGCCGGAATCGAACTCGCCGTCGAGGTCCGCATCGATAAACTGGAAACCCGAGATGGTCAGCACCATGCGGTGTTCCAGCTTCTCAACGTTCAGCGAACGACACTGTCGCCCGGAACCAGACTCCAAAATGCCGGCGGCATTCCTGCGTCGCCTTCTTCTCATCAGTGACCCGTGCAATCAAAGAGCATCCCAATCCGTGGCGTTCCCTCTCGACTCGCCTTCGCCGAGGGGAGCGAGGATAAACCGCGGGTGGGGACCGAGTCAACTTTTGGATTAAGAACCGCGCGCTCTTGTCGCGATCCAGGGATTCACTTCGCGTAGGAAATCAAAGACGGTGAAAGTGAATTTCCCGCCGGCGCCGAGAGTGATCCGGATCACCCCGTCGGTGCCTGCTTCGAGCGTCATCCGAATGCCCTTCGTCTCGACGCCTGCACGAAGACTCTGGTCGTGAAACAGACCGTGTGACTTTCGATGCCGCCAATGAACGGCTACGCGTGTTTCCGCCACCCTCAAGATCACGCGATCGCGGACGGGAGCGTTTGTCGATCCAGCCGGTGAGCGAAATTGCGAGCCATCTCACCAAACAGCCGACCCACATTTTCATCACTGGCATCCCGATGCCGTCCATGCGTACGATCCGTCCGTCGGGCGAACGTGGTCGGAAAGGGTGTCAGGAACCAAAAATGCGAAGCACCCCAACGGGCCATTTGGTTTTCGGTTTCTCGCACCGTTTCCGTGGCCAACCCTAAAGTCAAGCTGCAACCGAACACTAGCAATTTCGACGTGAATCCTTCTTGGTTGTTTCTCAATTACGGCTCACGGCGACGTCAAGATATGCCGATTCTTCCGATTGTTGTGTGCTCCATCCTAAGCGTACTGATGCTCGCGAACTTCCCATCCTTTCGCACAAACAGCCAACGATGAAAAACTCCGACAACGACTTCACCATGCCCCCGTTTCCGGGCTTTCCGTCGGTCAGTCGCTACGTGCCGCTCGGTCCCGTCCAGGAGACCATGGAACGAGTTTCACGAAGTATCCTTGGTCGCGAAGCGATCTCATTGATCATCGGCCCCCCGGGCACCGGTAAATCTCTTGTCTGTGGGTTGATCGCGAAGCAATTCGTCGAGTCACACGATGTCGTCGTTCTTGGTGAAACGTCGATCAGTGATGAGGCCTCTTTCCAACGATTTCTCCTGCACCGCCTCGGCGTCGCATTGGAGACCAATCGCCCACAAGACCTCGACCTCATGCTCAGCCAACGGCTGACTGGCAAGGATTGCAATCCCAACGGCCTGGTACTGATCGTCGATGAAGCGGCATCGCTGAGCGTCGATGTCCTTGAAGCGATCCGCCGCACCACCAACGTCATGCAAAACGGCCAGCCGATGGTGACCGCCGTGGTCGCCGGTAACAACAAGCTAGACGAAACCCTGACAACGCCCTCTTTGGAATCGTTCGTCCAGCGAGTCGCGGCGCGCTGTTACTTGCACCCCTTGAATATGGCGGAGACCAAGCGGTACATCCATGCGTCCATTGAAGCCTGCGAAGCGGATCCGATGGAAACGATCAGCGACGAGGCGATCGCGGCCATTCACCATGCCTGCGGAGGAGTCCCCCGGTTGATCAACCAACTCATGACCGAGGCGATCGATTGCGCGGCCGACGTCGGGCAAACCATGATCGATGAAGCGATCATCAATCGCGCCTGGTCGAGTCTTCAGCAGTTACCTGGCCCGATGATCGACGTCCCGGAGCTCGGCGCACACGCAACCGAAGTCGAGTTCGGTTCCCTCGCCCCTGAGACGCATGAGCCGTCGCCGCAAAGACATGTGGAAGAGATGTCGCCCGATTCGTTTGAAATGATGGACGAAGCGACCATGAGAGTTGAACCCGAATCAATGGCGCCGCCGATCGCCATGCCGACGCCGCAGCCGGCGATGTTGTTTGGCGAATTTGATTCCGAGGAAGAGATCGATGTTCGACAATCGACCGGTTCGCCGATGAGTCCGGCGACGGACATGGACCTGGAGTCGATGTTGCATTCAGAGATCGTGAGCCTGAGTCACTTCGCCGCTGAAAACACCGAGGCTCACCCTCAACCGGTAGCCGATCACGTTTCCCCCATCGATGTGTCGGGCGCGAACCCCGAGATCGCGCCGACGAAGTCGACACAAGGCGAGACGCCCGAAGCCGCGATCTGGTACGACGAAGCGTCTGAGGATTCCGTCCGCGTCGACGACAGCGATATGCTTTGGATTACCGAAGACGTCGATGTCGAACCCCCGGCCGCCACCGCGCCGCCACCGCCGGTCGCTCATCGCATCGATCCGCCCGTGCCCGACGCCCCGAAACTCAATGTCGACTACCGCGAACTTCTTGAGAAAATGCGCAAAGCTTAACTGCGTGCCGATCGCCGCGAGTCTCTTTCAAGACGGCATCGCGGCCGACCTCATCGCCGTTTTCCCCGAGTCTGCTATTCGTCGCCGGTCGGCTACTCGAGCGAGTGTTCGTACAGCGGCAGGTGACGATAGTACACTTCCAAGCAGTAGATCGAGAGACAGGTCGTGTAGAGTCGACCGCCGTGGGCCCCCCATCGGTCACTCTGCGGAGCCCAACTGCCGCGCTCGTTGCCGCTCTTGATCTGGATACTCGGCAGCTTGACGCTCATCTGCTTGTTCCAGGTTCGCCAAGGACTTCCGCCGAAGTGGTGTAACACTTGGGTCGCGTAGTACCAGTAGTAGACGTTTCGATTGGTCAGCGAGAATGGGGCTTGTTCCTCGAGCATCGCGATCCCTTCAAGCATCGCTCGGTTTTCCCGTTCCCATCCCAAGTACTGTCGACACAGCAAGCCTTCGGCGGTCATGGTCGGCGTCGGCGAACCGCCGTCGGGTTGATACGTATAGCCAGCACCTTCGTAAGCGCTCGCTTGGTCGAGATAGTTGGAGATGTTGCGAACCTTCGATTCGTTCACGTCCAGTCCCGCCGCCATCGCGCTTTGAACGGCCATCACGTACCAGCCGGTCACCGAAGTGTCACCACGTTCATTGGGTCGATAGCGCCACCCGCCACCGGACGACTGAGCCTTCATTGCGTAGTCGATGGACCGCTGTGCGTAGGCCCTGAGCCAGGAGTCTTTGGTCATCGCGTACAGCTCGCACAGTGCGATGGAAGCTTGAGCCTGCGCGTAAGTCTGTGCGTTGCCGCGAACCTCCGAAGCCATGAAGCCTCCGCGATTCTGCTGCCCGACCAGGAACTTGACGCCCTTCTCGACTTCTTCCTGGTAGGGGCCGCTAAGGTGCGTGTTTCCGTCGCCGGCAAATGCGAGGATCGCCATCGCGGTTGCTGCGATCCTATTTTCGCTCATCGCACCGTTGGAATAGGGCTTCGACAGACTCCAGTGGCCGCGCGGATGCTGCTGACGCTTGAGCCACGCGAGCCCCAGTGCGACGGCTTCACGAGTCTCGTCGGTCGCACCGTAAAGTGCCATCAACGCCTTCCTCATCGCACCCGTTCGACCGCCGAACATGGGCCGACCGATGTCGATCGCCTGCCCGCCTACTAAATCTGGGTCGATCAGCACCTGTTCGGCGACTTCGACTGGCTCAAAGATGTCTGGAATCTCCGTTTCGATCAGCTCTTCGTTCTCGATCTCTTCGGGTTGATCGAAGTCACTTTCTATCGTCAGGGTGTCAAACGCGATCGGTTCCGCTGACTGCGAATCACCGATCCCCATTTCGAGCACCAGATTGGAGAATCCGCGACCGGCCGGTGTCGTGATCAACGCCAAGATCAACAGCAAGATCAGGTGAATCACCAAGCTCAACAACCACGGCGGTGCCGAACGACCGACGACCTCTTCGACAGTCTGCTGCTCATCCTCGTTTTCAGTGCCCGCGATCTCCGCCGGATCGCCGCTGACGGGGAATTCCTTGACGTTCTCGTCGAGGCCATTGGCTGCTGTCTCGATCAGAGGAAGGTCACCACGCCAACGCGTATTGGCGGACCCGATTCCCGTCCGAACGGGAAGCATATCCGGCATTGGGCGGACCGGCGGCAACTGAGCTCTTGGCGGCGGAGGTGGCGGCGGCGCGGGGCGTGATGGCTTATCGGTTGCGCGCTTCGGCGTCGAAGCAGCCGGTAACTCATCCCCACCGAGGGTTTGCCCGCGCGAATCGAACGACGCACCGGTGGGTGGTCGCGAAGGATCGGGTTCGGGCGGTAAAGACGGTGGAATCGATGGCATGTCGCGCGACGAGAATGCGTGGGCGGAGGAAGAGTCGCCTGTTGGTATACCTTGCGACACGGCATCACCATTGGAGAGATAAGAAAAGCTCCCGTCGACAGGACGTCCATCGCCGTTGCGGCTGACCGCCACCTTCACGGAGGCGACACTCGCGTCACAGCATGCGTTCGGCCGGGCGCTCCAGTATACGGAAACGGTCACCGTTGCACAAAAAAACAGGGCGGGCCCCAATCAAGGGTCCCGCCCTGCTTACATGTCGCGTGCAGTTTCTCGGCTCCCACCCCGCAAAAGCGGTTCAGAAGCCAAGGTCATTAGCAGCCGCAGGAGGGAGCAACTTCGCAACCACAAGTCGGTTCCGCTTCGCAACCGCAAGCCGGCTCAACGTCGCAGCCGCTGTTGCAGCTCTTTTTGCATCCGCCGAAGAGCTTCTTCAGCAGACCGCCACGGCTCTTCTTGCAGCAAGGAGCCGGAGCTTCGCAGCAAGCCGGAGCAGCTCCACATCCGCCGCAATCCGATGCAGCAGCGCCACATCCGCAATCGCCAGCGGCCGCACCGCATCCGCCGCAGTCGCCAGCACCCGCTGCACCACCGCAGGCCGGAGCCGGGCAGCAAACGGTGACCGGAACTTGCTTGCAGACCGTGCGGGGAACGCACTTGGTCACGGTGTAAGGCTCGCAGACCTTACGGCACTTAGCGACCTTGACGGTCTTGGTGTAGCACTCGGTGCGGCACTTGTTGACGCAGATCGTCTTGGTGCGGCACTCGGGGACCATCTTGCAAACTTTGTAGCTGCAGGTCTTCGTGCGGCACTCGGGAACCATCTTGCAGGTCGTGTACTTGCAGACCTTCGTGCGGGGCTCACAGACGTACTTGCAAGTGGTGTACTTGCAAACTTTCGTGCGGCACTCGGGAACCATCTTGCAGGTCGTGTACTTGCAAACCTTCGTGCGCGGCTCACATGTGTGGCCGGTACAAACGGTGTAGTTGCAGGTCTTCGTGCGAGGCTCGCAAACCATCTTGCAAACGGTGTAGTTGCAAGTCTTGGTGCGGCATTCAGGAACCATCTTGCAAACGGTGTAGTTGCAAACCTTCGTGCGGCACTCGGGAACCCGTCGGCAAACGGTGTACGGGATCTCGCGGGTGCGGCACTCTTTGCGGTAACGAGTGCAGGTGATTTCTTTTTGCTCACACGTCGGGACCCAGACCTTCTTGCAGATGGTCTTCGGCGGGCACTGAACGCATTCAACGCGGCACTTGCCGGGGCAGTACACGCACTTGCAAGTCGAAGGATCGTAGCTCCAGCTTCCGGGCTCACGAACCGTGCGACGCATGGTCGGACCAGGAACGGTCTCGGTGCGAGTTTCCCAGTTTCCACCCTTGACCGTGATGGTCTTGGTGTACTGCTCGGGAACCATCACCGTGTAGTTCTCGGTGCGAACCTTGTTTTCCGACACGGTGTTGTAAACCGTGTAATTGATCGTGCGAGACTTGGTCTCGTAGACCGGCTTCATCACGGTGTAGTTGATCGTGCGAGATCGAGTCTCGTAGACCGGCTTCTTGACCGTGTAGTTGATCGTGCGCGTCTTGGTTTCGTAGACGGGCTTTT
>JBCBLJ010000406.1:0-7318 GCA_038520195.1 Planctomycetota bacterium | reverse complement strand
CCCCAGCAGATGCAATTCCGCTCGCTCCGCGTCATGAACGAAGACTTCGTGGCCGCCGGACAGGGCTTTGGCACGCACCCCCATCGCGACATGGAAATCGTCACCTATGTGCTCGAGGGAGCGCTCGAGCACAAGGACTCGATGGGAAACGGCGAAGTCCTTCGGCCCGGTGAATTCCAGAGGATGACCGCTGGGACCGGAATCACGCACAGCGAGTTCAATCCGTCCAGCGATGAACCGGTCCACCTGTACCAGATTTGGCTGTTCCCCGAAAAGCAAGGGCTCGAACCGAGTTACGAACAGAAGCAATTTCCCCGGGAAGAACGCCAGAATCAAATGCGATTGGTCGCGTCACGTGACGCCGCCGAAGGATCGCTGCTGATTCACCAAGACGCACGCATCTACCTCTCGAGCCTGGATGAAGGCAAATCGGCCCAGCATGAGATCGCCCCGGGACGCCACGCCTGGCTGCAAGTGCTACGAGGCACGGTGACGCTGAATGGCAAACCGCTTGGGACCAGCGACGGGGCTGCCGTGAGTGATGAAAGTCAACTCGAAATCGTCGCGACCGAACCGGCTGAGGTGATGCTCTTCGACCTCAATTAAGCATCGCAATTTCACTTGCGCGGTACTCATCGTACTAGGCAGTTCACCGAATGCCCGTCGCGCGCCAGCTTTAAAAGCACCAGCTCGATGCGGGGCTCGGCTGACGCCCCGAACCAGTCCCCGTGACCCCCAAGACAGACACGCAGATTCTAAATGAACACTCAACGACGCCAATTCATCGCTCTCACCGCCACCGGCCTGATCCACATCGCCAAGCGTCCTGCCGAGTTACTCGCTGGCGAAGAGAACGACATGCGAATGCTGGTCCGCGAAGGCGCCCAACGCGGCCACACCGACCTCGGCTGGCTCGACAGCTACCACACGTTCTCGTTTGGACGCTTTTACGATCAGCGACACATGGGTTTCCGCTCGCTACGAGTCATCAATGACGATCGAGTGGCAGCCGGCCGCGGATTTCCAACGCATCCACACCGAGACATGGAGATCCTCTCCTATGTACTGGACGGCGCGCTCCAGCATCGTGACAGCACGGGACGAGGCGCGATCGTTCGGCCGGGCGACGTCCAACTGATGTCCGCGGGGACGGGAATCACCCACAGCGAATACAACCCGTCCAAAGTCACAGACAACCATTTCCTGCAAATTTGGATCCAACCTTCCCTCACGGGAATCCGACCACGGTATCAACAGAAGCGTGTGGCTGATGCTCAAAAAGCGAATCGTTGGTGCCCGATCGCGACTCCCAACGGAGACGAAGGAACCGTCGCGATTCAACAAGATGCCCGCATCTTCTCCACCATCGCCGAACCCGGCCAACGACTCGACTATGTCGTCCAGCGCAATCGCCACGCGTGGCTGCACGTCGCGAACGGCGAGTTAGTGGTCAACGGAACACGACTCCGCGCCGGAGACGCCGTCGCGACGAGCATGCCGACTGACTTGCATGTCAAAGCGAACGTGAAAAGCGAAGCCCTGCTCTTTGATCTTGGTTGAGACTGCCTCCGCGAAACAACCGCCATGCAACACCTATCGAGATGCCACACATGCTTCAAGCAATCACCACCGCGATCGCCCGGACCATGTTCACGCTCATTTTCGTGATGACCGCCGTGGGCAACAGATACAGAACTTCTCGGCGGTCGCCGAGTTGATGGAGAATCAGGGTGTTCCGCTACCTACCGTGATGCTGGCGGATGCGATCCTCTTCCTTCTTGCCGGAAGCCATTCGATCATTGTCGGCTAGAGGGCTCGGTTCACCAGATCGAAAATTCTCCTTGATGAAAAACCTGGCTTTGATGGGGGCGATGCTGTTCGTCAACGCCAATGAACCCGGCCCGATGAGCCTTGACCATCGCTCTCACAACTAAAACCACTGAAACGAAAAGGCCCACGAGGCCAATACCCAAAGGCCCATGGGCCAAGGAACCGACGATGTCGAACAAGACGCTCTTTCAACCGTTCTCGATGCACGACCTCGAACTGGCAAACCGCATCGTGCTCGCACCGATGACGCGGGCACGCGCCGGCACCGAACGCGTGCCGACGGACGTGATGGCGGACTACTACCGTCAGCGTGCCTCTGCCGGATTGGTCCTCACCGAGGCAACGACGATTTCCGCAAGTGCCAACGGATGGAATGAATCGCCGGGCATCTACAACGACCAAATGGTCGAAGGCTGGAAACGCACGACAGATGCCGTCCACGAAGCCGGTGGCCGAATCTTCATGCAGCTATGGCACTGCGGCCGCGCGTCACACAGCAGTTTTCATGACGGCGAATTGTCGGTCGCTCCGTCGGCGATCAAGATCAATGCGGAGTACATTCATACGCCGCAAGGAAAGCAACCACACGAGACACCGCGAGCTCTGGAGCTTGACGAAATCCCCGGCATCATCGAGGCCTATCGCGTCGCCTCGCAGCGCGCAAAAGACGCCGGATTCGATGGCGTCGAATTGCACGCCGCAAATGGGTATCTGATCGACACATTCCTACAGTCGAAGACCAACCATCGCGAAGATGCTTACGGCGGGTCGCGCGAAAATCGGTACCGATTCCTTCGCGAAGCGGTGGAAGCCGTGACCTCCGTTTGGCCGGCCAACCGAGTCGGCGTCCGTTTCTCGCCTAACGGCGCTTACAACGACATGGGATCACCCGACTACCGAGACCAATTCACTTACGCGGCGAGTGAGCTCGAAAAGCATGGCTTGGCATACTTGCATGTCATGGATGGCCTCGCGTTCGGCTTTCACGAACTTGGCGAACCGATGACGCTGGCGGAATTTCGCAAGGTCTTCTCGGGACCGATCATGGGCAATTGCGGGTACACCAAAGAAACCGCCGAAGCAGCGGTCGCGGCGGGTGATGCCGACATGATTTCCTTCGGCCGCCCCTTCATTTCCAACCCCGATCTCGTCGAGCGATTCCGCAACGATTGGCCTCTCGCTGAGGCCGCCGAAATCGCCGACTGGTACTCACCCACCGGCGAGAAAGGCTACACCGATTTCGCGACCTACTCGGCATAGCGTCTCGCCTGCTCGCGTCCGGTTGCGACCAAAAGGCGTCACGCCACGTCTTTGATGCTTTCAACGACGCGGTCGATGACCTCGAGGTCTGTTTTGGGATTGAAGAACACGGCCTTCCAAGCGGGGATTTGAATCCCATGAGGACAATAGCCGATGGAAGTCGTGAAGCTCAATCGGGCGTCGACCTGTGGATCCAACGAGGCAGCTCGTTTGTCATACAGCCGCCGGATCTCTTCGAAGTATTGTCCGCGGAACACGTCCTCGAGCGTGCCCGCCTCGAGCTCCGAGTGAATGGCTTTTGCGTCTCGCCCGCGCGGCAAGACCCACCAGCAAACACTCGGACCGGGCGTCGTCGGATTCAGCACCTTGCAATACGGAAGGGCTTCAATCTTCTGCTTGAGGATCGAAGCCATCTCAATCGCATTGGCGACCAGGCACCGATAGCCACTGAGCCCGATCCCATTGAGTGACGCCATCACGGCGTAGGGGCCGATGCCGGGTCGCGAACACTCCAGTGTGAAAAGCGCCGGATCGTGCCGGAAGTCAGCCTCAGAGAAGTAGGGCACTTCCTCAACGCTTCGAGTCAGATGCAGTAAGTCCTCGCGGCGACGCACGATGAACGCGCTGGACGGATAGTGCCCCCAGCCCATTTTATGGAAGTCGATGGTAACCGAATCGGCGTTTCGGAAACCCAGGGTCGCCGCTTGCGTCTGTCGGATCAACTCCAGTGTCTTCTCGGACGCTTGGAACGGATTTCTTTCGGTGTCGTACTCCGTCAGAAAACAGCTCACCCATCCAACGGCCGCGTCAACGTGCAAGTGCGGAACGGGCACGCTGTAGTGTTCGGCCTTGCGTTCGATGATGTTTCGAATGCCCGCGATGTCATCGATCCCGAAGGCGTCGGTGGTTCCGAAGGTCGCGATCACGAAGGCGACCTGATTGCCGTCGGAGTATAACTGGTCGAGTTTCTCGTCCAACAGATCCAGCCGCATCGACATGTGACCGTCCGTCGGAACGGCATGCAGATTCTGCACCCCGATTCCCAACCAACCTGCGAGCGTCGCATTCGAATAGTGACCGGCTTCGGAAACCACACCCACGATCTTTCGATCACGAAGCCCGTCTTGCATCGTGCCTGGAGCGACCTTCTCGATCCCGATCTTTCCGCCGTACAAGTTGGAGATCGTGCCGCCAATCGTGAAAACGCCCCAAGGCGTTTCGGTGTGATAAAAGATCAGGTTCGCCAAAGCCGTGATCGACTTGACTTCGAGTTCATTCGATCGCAGGCAATACGTGTCGACGCACAGATTCGGATTTTTGAGCAGCGCCGCGATCGAGCCGATAAGAGACGCGAAATTCGGCGGCCCCTTCACATTCTCCAAGTGCAGCTTTGATTGCCAACTGTCAGTGCCCCAGTAGAAGGGAAAGATCGCGTCGCGAGCGTCCTTCAGATTCCCCGGCAGGGTGTGAATTTCGGGATTCGCTTGCGCCGTCTCGTAGTTTCGCGACATCAGTCGGCCGGCGGGCATCGACTGTTCGGCGTCGAGCGCGAACAGCATCTCATTAAAAATCTGCGTCAGGTCCTCTCGGTTGCACGTGAAGAAGGTTTCTACCAATTCCTGAATCTTCTGCGTGTCCATCGTCGCTTTCTCCACGAGAGTTGCTCACGCGCGGAGTTCTAACAGCACGGAGCGAACGTCGAAAGGTGATCGGCCCTGACAATGACCGTCTGAACAAGATTCGTTGCGTTCCGGGAGCCCCACGCTAGACGCCGTTTTGCCGCGCACGCCCCAAACGTCGCCGTCGCGACCTCCGGCTCAAACGCCACTTTCGAGTGCTGTCGAGTCACCAACGCATCAAGCGACAAACACGCGTGTCCTTACTCATCGAGCGCAATCGTCGCCAGTTCTGCCAAAGCAAAACCCATCGCCGAGCATCACGGCAAAACGCCTCAGTCGGCCTTGTTGAACAAAGCGCTTGACCGTCGGCTCGTCCCTCGCGTCGTCAAATTCTCGTATGTAGAAAACCGCGGGTCAATTGACGTCAATGTTGACTCGTGGTCGTTCGTGGGGGAGTTCATGCGGCACTACGCGATCAAACATTTCGGATTCGAGAAGTCTAGCTGTGCTAATGCCTCAGACTCGACGAACACCATAAGAGCTGAATCATCACCCCAGATCATCTCGAGATCGTCATCCGTTCGCAACAACAGCAACAGTTCCCAATCATCTCCTGGACAAGGATTGCCCGCAATTCGGCTACCGGGAGCATGACCAAGCAGAAAGTCTCCGGATGTTCTCACAACAATGTCGCCCAGTTCTTCAGAAACACCATACTCAAACGCATCATGGTCGTCGTCATCCCACGGCCAGTCGTCGCGCAAGTACGGATTGAAAGGTAGGGAGTATTTCAGATCGAAAGAAACGGGACGTCGCGGAAACATCGGAAGCGTCGCGGTTGGTGACTCCTCGACCGAAAGATCCATGAAATAGTGAATTTGCATGAATTCCTCTTCCCAGAACCAGCTGTCCCCATCCGGGTCATGCGCGGCAAAGAAGGTTAACAGTCCTGTCGAGGGTAACCGTGTTGTCGTGGGAAGTTCCGAGCAATCGAGTTGAGCGATGCAAGTCTGGTGTCCTCTGGCGTGTTCGGGCCAATCGAAGTTTGCGGGGAGGCGAGGTGCACCGCCAATCGCGCTCTTACCGCCGCTTGCAGGATTCAATTGAATTGCCTGCCCGAGCAGCGAGCGAATGAACGGAAAGTGTTCGTCAAAATCTTGCGATTTCGCAGCTGATTCAATCAGTTCGTCTATGTCTTCCATATCACTGTTTCGTCACACCGCAGAACGAAATGCGATCTATCCGGGCACTGGAGGCGGAGGGGTAGATCGTGCGTTGAAGTTTGTTGCGGACCCTTGAGAGCGACGTGACGGGCTCTATTAGAACTCGTCGTACTGAGTCAGGCCAGCTGAATCGGCGAGTTTCCAGACCGGGTCCAAAGGGCTCATCAGTAGTTGCTCTGGCGACCCTCCGGTGCGATTGCCTTGACGAACGAGGAACGTAACTTCCCACCATCGGCCGACAAGTCCGGTGGTCGCTGATCGGCCCGCCCGTCAGGCAGCGTGATCAACTCGACGCACGAACCGAAGTTTATCGATCCGTGCGACACGCCCTTTACCTAATTCGATTGCGGAATGGTGCCTTGCAAGATGATCCCTCCACTGGAAACATCAACGGGCAGGCAGACGCAAGATGCGTTCCGCCTGAGAACAAGACGATGAAAAACGCCGCCGGAAAGTGTCCTTTGCGCACCTCAATCAGTCCCACGGACGGTCTGTGGATGTCGATGGCAGCCAGAAAGCGAGTGTCCTTGGCCCATCAAACCCAATCACGGGCAGCTCCGCCAAAGCGAAACCCATCGCCGGGCGTCACGGCCTGACACTGGCCACGCCCACGCCGATGTGACGGTCGAGCCCGAAACGAGGTCGACACCCGGAGGCAACAAAGAATCGCGTCATCACGCACGACGACCTTGATTACCAACGCTCCATCTTACCGGTCATCGGGCATTCGCGTGGCTATGCGACCCATTCGGCAGTGTTCAGGTTGAAGAATCGGGACAGCAAACTGTACAACTCAGCATGCGAGCGTTGTAAACGGTCGGGTGACTCAAAGAACGCTTCGCACGCAACAGCAAAGAATTCAGTCCGGTTCTTCGCGCCGTAGTGTCGCAAAATTGTCCACTGACCCGCCGCCGCGGCAACACAGAGGTCGGCGTGCTCCTCGGCAACGACGATTTCCCAACGGTCCTGATCGACTGGGTTGTCAAATGCCAGCGTGCCTGACAGTTGGCCATCGCGTCTATCGAAGTGATGCGCAAGTTCATGAATGACAATGTTCTTTTCGCCACCACATCGGGCATTCATGACATGATGCCATGACAGTATTGTCGTCCCATCGGAGCGAGCGCGTCCAGATACTGTCTCCGTCGCATAGACTGCATCGGATTCAAGATTGTCATCGAACTCTTGTCGACAGACCTGAATCGTCCGGACCTCATCCATGAAGTCGTTTTCTAATCCCAGCAGCATCAGGCCTGCGTGACCGGCTATCGTGACCTTCATCGCGTCATTGACGACGTGGCCATTCAGCCCCTGCCAGTCGACTTCTGCAACGATGACCTTTACGCAATTGTGCAGCTTGTCACGTTGATCAAGTTCGAGTAATTG